>DAONZO010000010.1:0-12075 GCA_035406945.1 Bacillota bacterium
CCATGCCTGCAGGTGCAGTCATTGTCGGAACAATCTCGTGCTCTAAACCGCCCGAATCAACCAGTTTGATTGAATAGTCGATTGGGTCTGTTCCATCGGATGTCGATGTGGCAAGTTCAATCGTAAATGTGTTCATGTTTATCGGAAAATATATGTCTGGGGTGACTGTCGTTACCGATCCTGCAGAGTTTGCGTACATACCGAGCACTATACCATCGAAAAACAAACCTGTCGGCGGAGTCGTCCAGTTTGCGGGGTCGAATGCAGGGTTTGCATTGAACTCCACAAATTTGGTTATTGCCGCATAAAGGTCATCGCCTGCAATGACAGGCGTGGACATTTGAAATCCGCTGCTCGCTTCTGCACTAATCTGTATGCTGTTTGCGGCTCCGGTCGCCAAGTCCGTGATGCCCAGACGCGCACCACCCACCGTATTGTTGTTCGCAGGAGTAACCCCTCCGTTATACAGTGTGTACGCCTTGCCGTTCTTTATGACCGACGTAGTGTCTATGCCAGTCCAAACGGAGTTCGAAAACCACTCTGGATTATAGGGATCGTTTGTGGGCAAACCTACACGCAAGACCGTCTTCGGATTGTCGAGCGGAGGCGCCGTTGTGATGACGCCGTTGTTTGTGTTGGTGTTCTGGAAGCTGGGCCAGTCGGCGAATACCGCCACGGACGCCAGTCCGAGCGCCATTACCAGTGCCAGTACGATCGAAAGCACTTTGAAATTCTTAGTTTTCATGACGATTCTCCTTTCTTACTTAAACGGTTCTTATTTGAACCATTCAGCTATATTTCCCCCTCATTGTTAACGCTTTGCGGCTCGGGGATTTCCGTCGCAAGCGTTCGCGTCTTTTCTCGCCTGCAAGGCTATGCAAATATCCTTGCGGGCTTTTTTCTGTGGAACATAGAAATGCACCTCCCTCCATCCTTGGCCTCTTTGGAAGAATTCGCATCGCTGATTTTTTGCGAATTTGTTTTTCTCGTCTTCGGGTGCTGCCTTTTTTCAAAAGACATCTATGTCTTCTTGGCCTTTATTAAGGCATATAGCTCGGCGCCGGATTTTTTCGTCCTGCCTAGGCGCACAAGCGAGCCGGAGCGGAGCGTACTTGAGGTACGTGAGCACCGAGCTTGCGCAGTGCAACAACGGCAGGGCGGAAAAAGACAAGCCGACAGTAAAAAACCGCACAACAGTAGATATTTACTGTCGTGCGGCTGTATTTTCGCACCCTATGCTATGCCAGTGTCATTTTTCGCGTGACGGCATTAATTTCGAGCAGGTCTCCTGACTTCGGTCTCTTATTCTGCTCTCCCTTTCCTTTTCAAATCCTGTAAGATTCAATGGCCGGCTTTCGCCGCGGGAGGGCGGACCTTTACAGTGGCAGCGTCCGTGCCGGATTCCAACCGGCTTCCCTTTTAACATGTATGCAGTTCTTGTCCCGGAAAGGACAGACCACCGCATACAGCACTCGAAACTGTTCAATTTTAACTATGTTATTTAATGGGTATTTTCGTACATGCTAATGCTATCACAAAAAAACAAAACACACAAGCCCCCTACCCCGTTAAAAAACCTTTTCCGAATGATTCGGAAGAGGTTTTTTGTTTCTTAAATTTCTGTTTTTCTACTCCGCCGCGGCGTTTTCAACTATCAGCTCTACAACCTTGTCCTGCATAACCATGGCTTTCAGATAGGGAATGCCTATGGTTGCCTCATAGCCCGGGGGAAACTGATTTTCAGCGGCAAAGGCGTCGATGTCGGCCTGACTGATCTCTATACCCTCTTTTTCGGCTATGGCCTGAACGGCGAGCGAGTAGACGCAGGCATTCTTCATGTCGTCCTCGTACTTGGCGTAGAGGGCGTCTAAGTTATCGCAACCCGCCATAGTAGCGATGAAAGTATTAAAGTCCATTCCGTAATAAGCGGCGTAGCTCTCGTAGTAGCTCGTAATGTTGAGCTTCTGATATTCGTAAACCTTTTCGGGTATGCTTTCCACGCTGAAATTTGCCAGTATGTATTCGGTCGTCGCGTTTCTCGCAAGCACTTCGGACATGTTTTTCTCCACATGGGCATAGAGCTCGTCCGCGGTACTTACTCCCAGCGCCTCGCCGAAGAATGCCGCGACGCTTTCGTCGTTGAAGACAGGCATTTCGTTTTCAACTATGTAGTTGATCTTCGTCACGAATACTGCGTCTTTCCCGGCCAGATCCTGACTATGATAATCGTCCGGGAAGGTGCCCTCCACGTCTATCTCCTCGCCGGGCATATGGCCTATGAGCTGCTCCAAAAAGTCGTCAATATACTGGGTGACGCCTATGGTGACGTCGGTTCCCGTTCCTCGCGTGCTGCCGCCCTCGAACTCGACTCCGTCGATAGAACCCACGTAGTCTATGTTTACGGTATCGCCGTCGGCCACGGCTCTGTCGTCGATTTCCTTCCTTACGGAATGCGTTTCGAGCATCCTGTAGACTTCCGCGAGCACATCGCTTTCGGGGGGCGTAATCTCGCCCAGGTCTACCCCTATATACTCTCCCATAGTAACGACATCGAGGGCTTTAACGCCTTCCCACATGCCGTTTTCGTCGTGGTAGAGGCTGTAAGAAAACTCCGTCTCATCGGTATCCGCGGTGGTCTGCGGACTTTCGTTCCCGCCGTCGGATGCGGGCTCTTCGGGTTTATCCGCGCAGGCCGCAAAAAGCAGGAGCACGGCGAGCAAGAGAGCGGTAAAAATAAGGTATTTCTTTTTGTTTCTCATATTCGTTTTTCTCCAAAGGATATTAATTTTAGCCGCACACAGGCGACCCGGGTATTATAGCACGGATTTTGTGATCTCCGTGTGTATTTATCTCGAAAGAAGCTCTATGGCCTTTTTAAGCTGAAGGTCGTTTACCAGATTTCCTTCGGCGTCGTAGCAGTCTTCCGTAAGTTCAACAACATAGTCCGGCTCTATGCCCACGTTGTGTATGACATTGCCGGAGGGCGAGAAGTATTGCATAATCGTCAGCTTTACGGCGCTGCCGTCCTTGAGCTGCTCTATGGACTGTATGACGCCCTTGCCGAAGCTCCTGGTTCCGACGACCATCCCCGCGCCGTTGTCCTGAATGCCGCAGGCCAGTATCTCCGAGGCCGAAGCCGAGCCGCCGTTTATGAGTATTACGTAGGGCAGCTTCGTCTTGCCGTCGCGGGTGTCGTAGTAGCTGCGCTTTCCGCTTATATCCTCGGTATAGGCCACCGTCGCCCTGTCCATGAGCATATCGGCTATGCTTATGCAGGAGCCGACCAGCCCTCCGCCGTTATCTCTTATGTCTATAATCAGCCCCTTTACGTTCATGAGTTCCATGGTTCTGAGGGCGCTTTCAAAATCGTGGGCGGTGTTTTCCTCGAAGGCACTTATGCGTATATAACCCATGTTGCTCTCCGGAAGAACTTCGAACTTGACCGAGATGTTTACTATTCTCTCGCGGGTTATGGTCATCTCTATGTACTCGCCGTCCCTGTATATCGTAAGGGTCACGTCCGTGCCCTCGGGCCCGCGTATGTTGGCCGCGGCGATATCGACATCGCCTGCGTAATATTCCTTGCCGTCGACCTTCACAATGTAGTCGCCGCTCTTTATGCCGGCCCTGTATGCGGGGCTGTCGTCCGTGGGAGCGACCACCTCTATAAAACCGCTTTTGCCGCCGGTTATTGTGACCCCTATCCCGGAATATTCGCCAGTGGTGGAAATCATTATCTGATTGTACTCACCCTCTGTAAGGTAGGCGGAATACGGGTCGTCGAGGCCGTAGAAAAGCCCCTTGCATATCCACGTGTCCAGTTCGGATTCATCCACCGGAATATAGTAGTTCTCCCTTATGTAATCCCGCAGGGAATCCACCTTCCCGTAGGTATTCTTAAGGTATTGATATTCCTCGTATTCCTTTGAGCTCAGCCCGGACGCCTCGGAAGTATGTCCGCTCAATATGGGGGGCAGCTCGTTTTCTTTTCCTAAAATCTCCTTCCAGTCCGGGATTCCTAAGAATTTAATGCCCACCGGTATGCATATCCCGAAAAGCAAAGACAGCACGATGAGCACCGCCAAAAGGCCTCTGTGTATCCTTATCATCTATGCGCTCCTCCTTATATCCTTAATTATGAACTGAAACGCTCTTTGACCCATGTATTCGTTAACGGACACTTCTCCGGCCACATCGATTACGGCGCCGCATCTCACCAGGTTCGAATATTTCCCGGCCATCCGAAACGCCACGCACTCGACCTCTATGCCGTCGTCTCCCCTCAGCCCGAACTTAAGGTGTTGTCCGTCAAAACCCAAAAGTCTGGTAAAGGTGACCTTCGCGCGGGATATCGAAAAATACGGGCGGGGATTTGCCGCGCCGAAGGGCTCCATGCGATCCACCATGCTTACAAAGCCCTCGTTCTTTTCTTCCGGCCCGAGTTCTTTTTCTATAAAAAGCTTCTCGCAGAGTATTTCCGGATCCCTTCGCAGCTCCTCGGCCATGAGCTCCTGCAGTCTGGCCCTGAAGCGGGGCAGCATGTCTTCCTCTAAGGAAAGGCCGCAGGCCCCGGCATGGCCGCCGAAACGCACAAGCAGTTCTTCGCATTCCGACAGCATCTGATGAAGGTCTATGTCCGGTATGCAGCGGCCCGTACCCTTAAGCTGACCGTCTTCCCTTCTGGTTATTATAAACACCGGTCTGTAAAGACGCTCCTTAAGGTTTCCGGCAACTATACCCGCAACCCCTTCATGAGCGTCCGGAGCGAATATGACCGGAAACAGCTCGCCGCAGATTCCGCTGTCCATGGCTTCGCGGCACAACCTTATTGTTTCCTCCTGAACGTCTTTGCGCTCCTTGTTATTGCAGACCATCTCCGCCGCAAGGCGATTTAAGCGCTGCATGTCCGAGCCGTCGGAAGAAAGCAGTTCCACGGCGGTAGACGCCGAGCCCATTCTGCCTAAGGCGTTGATATTGGGGGCTATGGTAAAGGCTATGCGATCGGAGTTTATTTCCCTGTCCGCAAGGCGAAGATGCTTCAAGAGCACCTCAAGACCCGGGCGAGGACAGCGGTTTAAGCGATCCAGCCCGTACTTAACGAGGCTGCGGTTTTCGTCCAGCAATGGAACGACATCCGCAACGGTCGATATTGCCACTAAATCCAGCAGGGCTATAAGGCTTACCCTGTCCGCACGGTCATCTCCTTCCGCCTTCATGCGGCGCACCATGCCCTGAACCAGCTTAAAGGCTACGCCGCAGCCGGAAAGACCGTCGAAGGGGTAGAGGCTGCCCTCCCTCTTCGGGTTGATGAACAGACAGTCCGGCGCCTGACCCTCCGATGTGCTGTGGTGATCCGTAACTATTACGTCCATGCCGAGAGACTTTGCCAGGCGCACCTCTTCGAAGGCGCTGCTCCCGCAGTCCACGGTGACGAGCAGGGAAACCCCGTCGGCTGCCAGCTCTTCTATGACCGTCTCGTTGAGACCATAGCCTTCTATAAAACGCGAAGGTATGCGATAGCATACCTCGGCGGTAAATTCCTTCAGAACGGAGTAAAGCAGGGCGCAGGCGGTAACGCCGTCGGCGTCGTAATCTCCGTATATGCAGATTTTTCGGCCTTCGTCCACGGCGGCCAATATGGTGTCGACCGCTTCGGAAAGGTCGGGCAGTAGAAAGGGGTCGTAGCCGGCCGCGGGTTTTTCCGAAAGAAAGTCCTTTATCTTCTCGCTTCCGGCGACGCCTCTTCTGTTGAGCATCCTGACTATGGCTTCCGGAACTCCTTCTAAAAATTCCGGCTCCGCCGCTTCCGTATGCTCGGGGTATATCCAGTTTATCATCTATTCTCCAATTCGTTTATCCTCACCTCGAAGTGATATATTCAAGGGGATCCTTGTACTCGCCGTTTATCCTCACCTCGAAATGAAGGTGAGGGCCGGTGGAATTGCCCGTAGAACCTATTTTCGCTATTACGTCGCCGCGATTAACCACGTCGTTCTTCTTAACCAGAAGCTGGCTGCAATGGGCATAAAGGGTGACTATGCTCCCTCCGTGGTCCAGCATTATCATGTATCCGTAGCTGTTGTTCCAGCAGGCGGCTATTACGGTGCCGGTGTTTGCGGCTACTATGTTGCTTCCGTGGGGGGCTCCTATGTCTACTCCGGTGTGCATGTGTATCTTTTTGGTTATGGGATGCTTGCGCATACCGAAGGGCGACGTTATGCGGATGCTCGCTTCCGCGGGCCAGCACATTATTCCGCCTATATAGGCCTGCTTGCTCTGCAGCTCCAGAATCTTGGCTGTAAGAGCCTTGGCTTCCTCGTTGAAGGCTTCTATCTGCGCCTCCAAAAGCTCGTTGTTGTTCTCTACCTGAGCCTTGAGCTGCTCCACGGCTTCGCGATCCGCGGCAAGCCCCTCCTGTTTCTCCTCTAACTCGCTCTGCTGGGTAAGCAGGGTCTGCTTCATCTCCACGAGCTCCTGCTTTTCGGCTTCTACGACGGCGTAGCGCTCCTCTATGGACTGCAGCATATCGACATCGGCATCGTAGATGCGCTTTATGAGCTCTATGTTGGTGAGCAGATCGGACATGCTTGTGGAACCGAAGAGAACGGAGAGCATGCCTATATCCCCGTTCTTGTACATGGCCCGAAGGCGCGCGTTAAGGGCCATGTTCTGCTCGTCTATCTCGCCCTCCACCCTCTCCAGACGCTCCGCCATATCGCTTATGTTCAGCTTGGTTTCGTTTATATCGAGCTTCATCTGCTCAATCTCCACCTCGGTGTTGTATATCTGCTGCTCAAGGTTCCTCATCTGGCCGGTAAGGTTGGTCAAACGCTGCTTACCCGCCTCCAAAGCGCCTTTGCTCTCGTCTATCCGGGTCTGTACGTTTTTGAGATCGTCCTTGGCTTCTTCGAGTTCACCGCCTAAAACGGGACTTAGACCCGAAAACGGCAGCATAAGGGCGAAGGCAAGTAAAAAGAGCACAAAAATTCTGAGTCCGTTTTTAAGCGAAGCACGGCGCACGGCGGGCGCACCGTCTCTGTCTGCAGCTTCCGCGAAATATAGCTCGCAGAGCCTCTCTTGTTCGCTGCACGGAGCTGAGCCTTTGCTCATATACTTCCCCTTTCCCCCTTATACCTTAAGGAAGCGCCTCACGGCAAATATGCTTCCTATGGCGCCTATGCTTATGCCCATGGCCATGAATATCCACGCAAGGTTTTCTATCATGAACTCTCTCGGCACCAGACCTGTTGAAAAGAGCATCTTAACCTGCTCGTTAAACAGCTCCAGCACTCTTCGGTAGATTATACTCGTAGTCGTCAACGAAATTCCGGCGGCAATAGCTCCTATAAGGACGCCCTCCATGAGCAGCGGCCCGCGCACAAACCAGTTTGTGGCGCCCACGCACTTCATTATCCCTATCTCGGCCTGCCGCGACATTACGTTGAGCTTGACCGTGTTGTAGACGCCCGTGATGGACACCACTATAAGAAAAACTATAATGACTATGCACGCCTTCTGAAGAGCCTCGGAGATGCTGAGTATCTTGACGACCTCCGTGGCGTAGTAGCGCACCTCCTCCACCCCGCTGAAACTGCGGCATATCTGAGCTATAAAATCCCCGTCGGATATGTCCACCAAAGTTACGCGAAGCGAGTTCGGCAGGGGGTTTTCCGGAAGGCCGTCGAGCATGCGGCCCTTGCTTCCGAGCCTCTCCTTAAACTCCTCCATGGCCTGATCTTTGGTAATGTATTCAACTCTGTCCACCTCGCTCATGTGAGTGAGGCTGTTTATCATTACATTGGCGTCGTCTTCTCCGGTGGTATCCAGCAGAAAGACCTCTATGGTGTTGAACTGGGCTTTAAGCGCCTCCGTGGCGAAGGTGATGTTTACGGTTATGAAAAAGAAGAGCCCGAGTATCAGCAGCATGCAGGTTATGGAGAATATGGTCGTAACAGCCCTTCCCTTGTGACGCCATAACTGTTTTATCGCATTCTTAACAGTATACAGGAGAGATTTAATCATCGTAGCCGTACTCTCCTCCCTCGGAATCCCTAACTATGCGCCCGGAGTCTATGGCCACCACGCGCTTGCTCATGCGGTCGACTATGTCCTTGGCATGGGTCACCATTAGCACGGTGGTGTTGCTCTTGTTTATCATTTCTATCAGCTGCATTATCTCCCACGCGGTATCGGGGTCGAGGTTGCCGGTGGGCTCGTCCGCTATTATCATCTTGGGCCTGTTGACTATGGCCCTTGCTATGGCGACGCGCTGCTGCTCGCCGGCGGAAAGCTCCGAAGGGAAGCGATCTCGCTTGTCTTCTATTCCCATCATGGTAAGAACGGTTGGAACGTTGCGGTTTATAGCCCTTCTCGTAAAGTGCAGAACCTCCATGGCAAAGGCCACGTTCTCGAAGACCGTCATGTTGGGAAGCAATTGGAAATCCTGAAATACCATGCCTATCTTGCGCCTCAGCATGGGTATCTGCCTGCGGGAAAGCTTGGTTACGCGCTGCCCGTCCACATATATTTCTCCGGAATCCGGATTAAGTTCTTTCGTTATCAGCTTTATAAGCGTGGATTTGCCTGCGCCGGACGGGCCTACGAGAAAGACGAATTCCCCCTCCTCTATGCTTATGGTCACATCGTCAAGGCCTATGTTGTCGCCATCGTATATCTTGGTGACGTTTTCAAATTTTATCAATCGTAAAACCTCTCGTATCGTATGCAGCTTTATTAACAATAATTATACAACATCTTGCCCCTCGATGTAAAGCAATCCACAAGAAAGGGTGAAAAATATCAAAGCAGCCTGCGGGCAAGCTGTTTTAGGGGTTCCTCCACCGCCGCCCTCACTTCCGGCATGTCGGCGGGAAGCATGCAGGAAAACTCCGCCCGGTACAGCAAAGAGCCGTCCAAAAGAGGCAGAGCGATGTAGTCTCCGCTGCCTAAAAAGCGTTTGAGCTCGCCGCGGTGAACTCCGCCGTTCATCTTGTTGACCACGCATATCAGCTTGGGGATGCGCAGGCGCAGTTCCTCCAGGAGTTCAAAGCCTTCAAAGAGGCGCGAGGGCATGGGATCTATGACCACAACGGCGCTGTCCGCTTCTTCCATTATGCTTTTGGCAGTCTGCTTTTCCAGACCTCCGCAGTCGAAGACGATTATATCGCCCGGAATGCTCATAAAGCAGCGAAACACCGCCAGAGGCTCGGCCGAGGCGGGTTCTCTTTGGGCTTTAAGCGCCCAGTTAATGCCCTCTTCCATATTACAGACGGTTTTAAGGGCGCCTCCGTTGTTTATAATCGCGGAATAAAACGCGAAAGGCCTTGTCACAAAGCGTCTTTCCATGCCCATCGCGGCGTAAAAGTAAGGGCTGCCGAGTTCCGCCAGGGTAACGAGCCCCCTTCCGGAAAGCTCCCTTGCGAGAAGGCCGCAGGCAAACGAGCAGCCCGCGCCCCTCGAAGCGCCAAGCACCGCAATTCTGCGAACCTCGGCGGCAGGCCGCCTTTCACCCTGCCTGGGCTTAAACGGGATTCTGAACAGGTTTTTATCCATGCATGCTTACCTCCTGTACATATTAAGACCGCAGGAGGGGCTAAAGTAGCATGGTGCGGAAGATTAAAAACTCCCGCATTAAAGCCGGTGCCGGAGAATATTACTTTGCATACAACATGCCTATCATCCGGTTGCGCAACCCGCAGGGCATGAGCTTAACTGCGAAGCAGATGAACTTGTATTTGAGCCCGATTGCATATTCGGGCTTGACGTTTTTCTTGAGGGCGATTTTCGCTATGTAAAGACCCGCATGGTTCGCGGGCATCCCGCCCAGCTCGTCGCGCTCCATGAGGGCGACGGAGCGGGCTATTCGCCCGCCGTAGATATCGTCGCCGGCGGAGGATTTTTCGCGGGCGGCGGTAAAACCCGTGCCCGTATCGCCCGGCAAGACAGCCGTAAGGCTTATGCCGAAGGGACGCAGCTCGTTGGCAAGCGCCGCCGTGTAGGTGCTGACCGCGGCCTTCGAAATCGAGTACCAGACCTGAAAAGGTATGGCGCACGGGGCCGCGACGGAGCTGATATTGACTATGCGTCCTCCGCCCTGAGCCCTCATTATGGGCGTGGCGGCCTTGCAGCCGTTTACCACTCCGAAGAGATTTACGTCCAAAAGACGCTTTGCGTCGGCGTTGTCCGTGAACTCGGCCGCGCCGGATATGCCGAAGCCCGCGTTGTTTACGAGTATGTCGAGACGGCCCGCTTCGTAAACCACTCTTTCCAAAGCCGCCTTGAACGCCGCCTCGTCCGAAACGTCCGCCTTTATGTGGCTTATACCTTCCAGATCCCCGCCGCTGCGGCTGAAATTGTAGACGCGACAGCCTTTATCTCTAAGCGCGGCGGCCGTCGCCCTGCCTATGCCCCTGCCCGCTCCGGTGACTACCGCAACGGGAGAGTTTAAGCCTTCCGCTTTAAAAGCCGCGCCGTTTTTCTGATTTGTCATAGACTCAACCTTTCCGCAAGCATTCGCTATATCCCGCAACTAGCGGCACTCCGTCCTTTCGTCCGGCGAAATCATTCCGTAATTGCCTAAAACCTCTGCTATTATCTCCACCGCCTCGTCCACCAGGGTCTTGCTGTGGGTCGCCATGAGGCTGAGCCTGAGCAGACAGCCGTTCATCGGTGTGGCGGGCGGAACGGATGCGTTGACGTAGACGCCCCTATCGTAGAGTTCCTTTTGAATCACAAAAGTGGCTTTCGGCTCGTAGGTATAGATGGGAACTATCGGGGTTTCGGACATTACAATGCGGACGCCGGCATCTTTAAGCCGCCGCCTCGTATAATCCGAAATTTCCGAAAGCTTCTCCACGCGCTCGGGATGAGCCATGAGATAGTGCAGCGCCGCCCTTGCCACAGCTATGGCCGCGGGCGTAATGGAAGCGGAAAAGATGTAGGGGCGCGAATTAATTCTCACATAGTCGCAGACCCGGTTAGTGCAGGCCATATAACCGCCGAGGCTTGCGAGCGACTTGGAGAAAGTCCCCATGTAGATATCGACCTCGTCATCGAGACCGAAATGCGAGGCCGTGCCGCGGCCACCCTTTCCTATCACTCCGAAAGCGTGCGCGTCATCGACCATTACGCGGGCTCCGAAGCGCTTCGCAAGCCCGCATATTTCGGGCAGCTTCGCTATGTCGCCGCCCATCGAAAAAACACCGTCCGTCACTATGAGAGCTCCGGCATCGGCAGGAACTTTTTTCAGACACGATTCCAGCTCGTCCATGTCGCTGTGCCTGTAGCGAAGCATGGTGCCGTAGCTCAGCCTGCAGGCGTCGTAGATTGAGGCATGGTTTTCTTTGTCGCAGATTACGTAATCCCCGCGCCCGACCACGGCGCTTATTATGCCCAGATTGCTCTGAAAGCCGGTAGAAAACGTCACGACGTCCTCTTTGCCGAGGAAGCTTGCAAGTTCCCTTTCGAATTGCTGATGAAGCACAAGCGTGCCGTTGAGCAGCCTGGAGCCGGAACAGCCCGTTCCGTATTCCTCCATGGCCTTAATGCCTGCGGCAACCACCTCGGGCTGAGTTGTCAAACCCAGGTAATTGTTACTTCCGAGCATTATCCGGCGCTTGCCTTCCATTATCACTTCGGTGTCCTGTCTGGACTGAAGCTCCTTGAAGTAGGGAAAGAGATCCATTTCCCTGAACTCATCGGCAAGACTGCGGGAATAGCACTTAGAGAAGATGTCATTCATAGTCTCCCTTCCTTTCCGCTGACCGCAATGGCGAGTCAGACACTGATACGGATTCGGAAAGACTATTTGCATGCGCCCCCAGAAGAAGGCGCAGCCCGGTCCTTCCGAGGAACGCCGACCGCAAAAGGCGAATCGGCAAGTAAATGATAACACTTTCTCACAGGAAATTAAAGCAGGAAAACTCACGTGTGAATCACATAAACGGAGATTTATTCACAAAACGACGACGATGGAAATTTGAAAATTTTCTTTATATACCCGTCATTTTTTAGTTTTTGAATGGTTGATGAATATTGAGAATTCATAATATGTGAGTAAAACAAGTTGGAAAACAC
>DAONZO010000011.1:0-12037 GCA_035406945.1 Bacillota bacterium
GACATCGACGGCTTCATATTCCCGTCATACGTAGAGGACATATTAGGCCCCCATCTCTTCGACTTCGGCTACGGGCCCTTCAGATGGTGCTGCCTCAGCCGCGATCCGGAAGACCTGGACAAGACCGACGCGGCGGCTGCCGAATACATACTCGCGAACAATCGCCGCTATCAGGACTACGACAACTACGTCTGGGTGCGCGACGCAAAGAAGAACAGGATGGTAGTCGGCACTCAGTGCCGCATACTCTATCAGGACGCCATGGGCAGGATGAACATAGCCCTTAAGTTCAACGATATGATAAGGAAGGGGGAGATAGGGCCGGTCATGCTCGGGCGCGACCACCACGACACCGGCGGTACGGATTCTCCTTTCAGAGAGACCTCCAACATTAAGGACGGCTCCAACATAACGGCCGACATGGCCGTGCAGTGCTACGCCGGCAACGCGGCAAGAGGCATGAGCCTGATAGCTCTTCACAACGGCGGCGGAGTTGGAATAGGCAAGGCCATAAACGGAGGCTTCGGCATGGTGCTGGACGGATCGGAGAGGGCGGATATGATACTGCGCATGGCCATGCCCTGGGATACCATGGTGGGCGTTGCCCGCCGCAGCTGGGCCCGCAACGAAAACGCCATGAGCACGGCTGCCGAGTACAACATAAACAGCGGCGGCATGGATCATATCAGCCTTCCCTACGAGGCCGACGACGAACTCGTAAGGGCCGCGGCAGAGAGCATGGGAGATTGATATGGCTGCCGATATACTCGTAAAAAACATAGGACTGCTCGCAACGCCCGAAGGCAAGAGCGCAAGGAGCGGAAAGGCTCAGGGCGAAATACTCCTTATGCGCGATGCCTGGGTGCTGATAAAGGACGGCATAATAGACTCGGTGGGAAGCGGCGAGCCTCCCTGCGCGGAAGATGTTTCCGTGCTGGACGCGGGCGGACGCCTCGTTACTCCGGGACTTGCGGACGCGCATACCCACCTCGTCTTCGGCGGATGGCGCCAGCACGAGATGGAGCTTAAGCTGAAGGGTGCGAGCTATCTCGATATACTGAACGCCGGTGGAGGCATACTGTCCAGCGTTTCCGCCACGCGCGCGGCCTCTTTGGAAGAGCTTACGGAAAAGGCTTCGGAAGCTTTGGATGAAATGCTGGCATTCGGCACCACGAGCTGCGAGGCAAAGAGCGGCTACGGCTTGAATCTGCAAGAAGAAATTAAGCAGTTGGAAGCGATAAAAACACTTAACGAAAACCACCCCATAGACCTTGCGGCTACCTTCATGGGGGCTCATGCCTTCCCCAAGGAATACAAGGAAAATAGGGAAGAGTACATAAGGCTGATCTGCGAGGAAATGATACCTCGGATTGCGGAGGCCGGGCTTGCCGAATTCTGCGATGTCTTCTGCGAAAAAGGGGTTTTCAGCGTTCCGGAAAGCCGCAGGGTGCTCGAGGCCGGAAAAAAACACGGACTTACGCCCAAGATACACGCCGACGAGATAGAGGCCATAGGAGGCTCCGTTTTAGCCGGAGAGATAGGAGCCATATCCGCGGAACACCTGATAGTCTGCCCGCCGGAGGGAGTGGAAAGCCTTGCAAAGGGCGGCGTTATAGCCTGTCTGCTTCCCGCTACGAGCTTCTATCTCGGAAGTACTTTCGCTCCGGCCAGAGCGATGATAGATGCTTCGGTGCCGGTGGCCATGGCTACGGACTTCAATCCCGGCTCGTGTCCCTGCCTCAACATGCAGTTTGTTATAAACTTAGGCTGTCTCAAGTACAGGATGACGCCGGAAGAGGTGCTTACCGCGGTGACCTTGAACGGCGCGGCGGCCATGAACAGGGCGGAGAGCATCGGAAGCGCAGAACCCGGAAAGTTAGGCGACCTCGTGGTTTGGGACGCACCGGACCTCAATTACATATGTTACAGGTTAGGAAGCAATCTTGCGGCCGTCGTTATAAAAAAAGGAGAGATAGTAAATGGCTAAACTGATAGAATGCATACCCAATTTCAGCGTGAGCAAAGAGCAGGATCCCGTGGTTTTCCAGGGACTTGTCGATGTGGCGAATTCCATTCCGGGCTGCACTCTGTTCGACGTTCAGAGCGACGGCAGCCACAACCGCTGCGTCTTTACCATGGTCGGAAGCCCCGAGGGCATAGAAGAGGCGGCTTTCTGCCTAGCGGAGCAGGCCGCCAAGACCATAGACATGACCAGGCACGTTGGTCAGCACCCCCGCATGGGAGCAACGGACGTCATACCCTTTGTGCCCGCGATGGACGCGAGTCTTGAAGAATGCGTGGAGATGTCCAAGCGCGTCGCGGAGAGGCTGTGGGAAGAACTGGGGATACCTTCCTTTCTCTATGAGGATTCCGCAACGAGGCCGAATCGCCGCAACCTCGCCGCCTGCAGGAAAGGGCAGTTTGAGGGCATGCCGGAAAAGCTTCTTCAGGAAGAATGGGCTCCCGACTACGGAGAGAGAAAGATACACCCTACCGCCGGAATAACGGCCGTGGGAGCGCGCATGCCGCTGATAGCCTTTAACGTAAATCTGGATACTTCCGACCTTGAAATCGCCAATAAAATAGCGAAGGCTATAAGGGCGAGCGGCGGCGGCTTCAGATCCTGCAAGGCCATAGGCATAATGCTGGAAGACCGCAATATAGCCCAGGTTTCCATGAACATGGTGAATTTCGAGGACACTCCGCTTTCCTACGCCTATGAGATGATAAGAGTTCTGGCCGATCGCTGCGGTGCCCGCATAATAGGCAGCGAGATCGTGGGACTTACTCCGGCAAAGGCGCTGACGGACTGCGCGGAATTTTATCTTAAGCTCGAGAATTTCAACTGCCGCAATCAGGTAATTGAATACCATCTGCTGGACATGGAGTAGAGCGCGGTACGGGTGTCATGGGAGAAAATGAAATGAAAATGGACGGAATGAAAATAAAAGAGTTTACCGAGCTTTTGGGCTCTGACGCTCCGGCCCCCGGAGGCGGAAGCGTCGCGGCTGTGGAGGCTGCTTTCGGAGCCTCCCTTATAGCCATGGTCTGCGCCCTTACGGTAAAGAGCAGGAAGTACGAGGAATATCATGAGCTCAACGCCGAAATAAGAGAAAAGGCTCTCGCCATGCAGAAGCGCTTTTTAGAGCTGATGAACGAAGACGTGGAAAGCTTTAACGCGGTTAGCGCGGCCTTCGGAATGCCCAAGAACAGCGACGAAGAAAAGGCCGCGAGGAGCGCGGCCATACAGGAAGGTCTTGCGGGCTGCACCAAGCCGCCCTTTGAAGTTTTGAACCTCGCTTCCGAGTGTCTTGAACTGATACCGGAAATGGAGGGCAGATCCAACGCCTCCGCGGCCTCCGACCTGGGCGTTGCCGCCGCGTCTCTAAGAGCCGCGATGCAGGGCGCCTGGCTGAACGTAAAGATAAATACGGACAGCCTTAAAGATGCGGAGCTTGCGGACGATTACCGCAGACGCTGCGCGGAAATACTGGAAAAATCGCTTCCGCTCGCGGAGAGTCTGGTTCACATTTAGCAGAGAGTCCGGCGCACATCCGGAAGCGGTTTTACAGGCGGGGCTGTTCTAAGGCAGACCCCAAAGCCGGCTCTATTCCCTGGCTGCCGCCTGTCCCCCGACCCGAAGTTTTACATCCGAGCCGTCCTTAAGGACTATGGCCCGGATTTTTGATGGGCGGCCCATGGCTTCGCCCTGAATGATGAGCTGGGGTTCTCCGGCCTTTATTAATTTTCTGTTGTAGAGGTAGTAGCAGAGGGCTCCGTTGGCCGTGCCGGTTGCGGCCTCCTCGGGTATGTCGTAGAGGGGCGCGAAGTTGCGGGCTCTGGCGGTGACGCCGTCTTGCCCCGGCGCAAATACATGGACTCCGGTAACGCAGAGCTTTTCCGAGAGCCGGCTTATAGCCTCCATGTCCGGCTTGAGCGCGGCAAGCAGCCCCGCATCTTTTACGGGCATAATTATGTCCGGAAGGCCCGTGCTCACTATGGCGGGCGGCAGCGGTCCGGCATCCGCGGGGCTCAGCCCGTATGCGGCGTAGAGGGCGGCAAGGTCCTCGTCGTCAAGGCCTCCGAGCTCTCTGGGCGGAGCCATGTCCATCCATACGCTGCCGCTTTCGTCTACGTCGACGTTTATTTCGCCGGCCTTCGTAATTGCCTTATAGGTTTTTCCGCTTTCCACAAGCTCCCGCCTCCAGAGTTCAAAGAAAGAGGCTATCGTGGCGTGGCCGCAGAGGTCCACCTCGGCGGCGGGGGTAAAGTATCTGAGCTCTACGGAGCGGTCTTTCCCCGGCCGCACAAAGGCGGTCTCGGAGTATCCCGCGCGCTTTGCCGTCTGCAGCATCGCTTCGTCTTCCGGGTACTCTCCGTCTAATATCACCACCCCGGCGGGGTTGCCTCCGAAGGGCTTGTCCGTAAAGGCATCTATGGTTTTGTAATTGAGCATGGTCTTACCTCCTTGTTAAGATATTATATCATGTGCAAAGCGAAAACCGCCATGCAAATTTTGCATAATTTTATCATAAGTCAACCTGTTTCCTTTGTAAAACCGAAGCTTTTCTGCTACAATTATGCCATCATGCTGACACATAGTCGGAGACGGTTTATGCAAAACTATAAAAAGCTTAGAACGCTAAGAGAATGCCTGTATGTGACCGCACTGATAGGACTGGGTTTTTTGTGGATGGGAAGCGCCTACATAGTGCAGGCCTATCGTTTGCTGGCTCTCGGATTGCCGGCCGTGACCGTAAATCTTTTAAGCTGCGGAGCCTATTACGTCTGCCAGGCTTTGGGAATAGGCGTCGTTGCGTGGATGTTTCAAAGGCGGGCCGCGCTTGCCGGAGGACGGGCGCTGCCCGTATCGGTTTCGTTTATTGCAATTCTTTGTACGGCTGCGGCCGTCTATTCGTCTGCGTTGTGGATAGTAATATCCGCGGGCGGCCTGCTGAATTTTGCCATAGGCTTGCTGTCCGGATGCTATATTACCAGGCTTGCCGCAGACGTTCCCCAACAGAAGCGGGGGATTGTGTTCGGCGGGGCTTATGCTTTCGGCAGTTTATGCACATGGCTCATATTTCTTCCGATGGAAGGGCGTTTCCTGTGGCACAGCGGCAGCTTTGCCGCTGTCGCAATCATTGCTCTTTTGTCGCAGCTGCTTATAAAACCGCTTGAGCCCTCTCCGCAGCGCGATATTCGTGAAAATGAGGGCTCGGGTTTTGATAAAAAACTGATAATTCTTGCCGCAGTGCTGTTGTTTTTCTTTTCCATGGAGAACACGCTCGGCTTTTCATTCCCCCTCGGCGGGGCTAAGGACAGCGTTTATATAGAGTTTACGCGAATCTTTTATGGGGCGGGATTGATCGTTGCGGGTGTAGTGAGCGACAAAAATCGTCGCTGGGGCGCCGTATGCTGCCTCGCTTCGCTGGGCTTCCCCTTTGTTGCGCTCGCTTTCGGCGGCAACGCGGGAGGCGAGACCGTCGTGTGGATACTGGCCTATCTGTTCCTCGGCTTTATATCGGTGTACAGAATATTGCTGTTCTCCGATATTTCGGGCAAGATGCGCATGCCGGAATTTGCCGTGTTCGGGCTTCTTGCCGGGAGGCTGGGAGAGGCCGCGGGAACGCTCGGTGCGGTCGCATTTGAAGGCAGGCCCCTTGTCATACTGTCGGGTGTTCTGTTCGGCGTGGTAATAGTTTTCTTCTTCATGCTGTACCAGAAAATATACGCCCCGGTTCTTCCTGCGGAATACATGGAGCAGCAATGCCTGGCCGAGTATATGAAGCGCTTCGGCCTATCCGCCAGAGAACAGGATATAATGGGGCTTATCATCAAGGGCATGTCCAACTCGGAGATTGCGAACTCCTTGTATATAACGGAAAGTACGGTAAAATTTCATGTCGGCAACATATTCAAAAAAACAGGATGCAGCAGTCGCCTTGAGCTTATAGCCGACTATAAGCTTGGCTCTCAAAGCGTACAATAGAAGCCTTTGGTTATCATTATGCGGGAGGTGCGAAAAATGAGACAAAACAGACTCTTTGCGGCGTTTTTATGCGTCGTAATCTTGCTGGCGCTCGTGCCGGTGCCGGCGTCGGCGGAAGGCACAATAACGGAGGTCGGCACGGTAGCCGAGCTGCGGGCCGCTCTCGAAAGCGAGGCGGACGCCCATGTCAGACTGACCGGGGACATTACTTTTACCAAAGCCGACGCCTTCGACGGCAACTACGGCGTCATGACCGGCCACGCCTGCTATACCCTGGATCTGAACGGCTTCACCCTGAAATACAACTACCGGACGGGCGGGGAGCTATCCGAGAACGGATCTCCGATAGTGGTTTGCGCAAAGCTCTTAACAGTGAACGGCCCGGGCACTATCATAGGCGGCACAAACGGCATTGAGCAATGGGATCAGTTCGGAAGCCTCGTCATAAACGGCGGGACTATAAAGGGCGTAATGGGCAACGGCGTGCGCATGACCGGCGGCATAACTTACATAAACGGCGGAATCCTCCAGGGCAATTTCAGCAGTATTGAGGCGGAAGACGGCATAGTTGTGCTGAACGGCGGCGATGTTAAAAAAGTAAGCCTGAAAGGGCATTATCCGCCGCAGAAGCGCGGCGTCATAAGAGACGGCGTTTTTACGGGGGACACCACACTCGAGGATATTGTTCTGTTCGTTGACAATCTGACCATAGCGCAAGGTTCGAGCGTGAAGATTGTAAGGGGCGGCGGTCTTGTCGTGAAAAACAGCTTCGTCAACAACGGCACTTTTACCTTCGAATCCGGACTGCAATGCATAGCGGGAGAGGCTTTAATAAAATCCAATACGCAAGAGCCTCAGTTTCAGGTGGATATCTTCCGGGATATCAGCTTTAACAATCTGACCATACTCGGGGGCGCCGCATTGCGCATTCAAAACGGAGCGACCGTAAGTGTTGCGGGCGCTTTCCGTACGGAGCCCAAAAGCAATGTGGTCGTGGTGGACGGAGAACTGAAGCTTTTAGGAAGCATAGACCATAATGGTAATGCCATCGGTGTGCTGGAGCTGGACATAAGGATGCAGGAGCGTCATAAAAAGCAGGCCGATGCCGCAATGCACTTAAGAAATCTGGGGCTGTTCTTCGGTGTCGGAACAAATCCGGACGGCAGCATAAACTTCGACCTCGGGCGCAAGCCCTCCCGCGTTGAAGCCCTGGTTATGCTCCTTCGCCTTACGGGAAGGGAAGAGATTGCGAAGGAAGGAGACTGGGAGCATCCGTTTACCGATGTGCCCGAATGGGCGCAGAAACAGATAGGCTACGCCTATGAAAACGGCATTACTGCCGGTGTTTCCTCCACAGAGTTCGGTACGGGTACGTCTTCCGTACAGATGTATCTCACCTTTGTTTTGAAGGCCTTGGGGTATTCCGCCGACCCGGGCGGTGATTTTGTCTGGGATAAGTCCGAGGAGCTGGCGCGCAGCGTCGGAATACTTCCTCCGGATGTCAATCTCGACAACTTTACGCGCGGCGATATGGTGCTGGTTTCCGAAGCGGCTCTTAACGCCAAGCTTAAAGACAGCGATATGACACTATTGGAAAGGCTCGTATCCGAGGGCGTGGTAACACCCCCGTAAAAGAGCCGATTGGAAAAATGCTTTTAACCGCGCTCCGTTCGGACCGATGAATCCAAGCGGAGCGCTTATCTTGTCGAAGCGCGTATTCCGCACAAGTACGGTATTTTATCCTTGTATGGATCCGGCATTTATTATATAATAACTTGTATTGTAAGCTCTTTTAAGTGGAGGACAACATGAAATGTAAAGTATGCGGATGCGATCTGCCGGAAGGCAGCGTAACGTGCAGGATATGCGGGACTCCCATTGAGGAATCACAGCTCGGAGTCTCGGAGGTGCAGGAGCCTGTAAGACCGGTGGACGACGCGGATTTCAACTGGAACACCTTTGATTTCCCGAAACCCAAGCAGCCTCAGGATATAGAAATGGTGTGGCCTCAGTTCAACGTTCACCACAGCATAGACGCTGATGAGGCCGACGAGCAGATATCCGCCGCGATGGCCAGTCGCAGGCCCGTAAGCATAATGAAGGATGACGCTTCGGAGGGCTATGTTTCCACGCCGGGCCGGGCGCGCGTTATTAAAGACGTTATTCCCGCTCGTTGGGAATATAATGTTTCGACACCCATTTTGAAAGCTCGGGAGAGTCTTGAAGCCCGACCGGAGCCGGAAAAGGAAGCGGAAGCGCTTTCCGTAGACTTTATGCCCCCGACCCGGGACGCGGAGCCCGCCGAGTCTTTGGACGAAGAAAAGGCGATTGAGGCCGAGGATAAGAAAGACGAAGAAAAGGCTGTTTCTTCGGAGAGATTCTCAATAAGGTCTCCGTGGCGCTTTTTCGCGCCCAAGGAAGAACCGGACGTAAAGCTGGACGCAGAGCCTAAAGCCTCGGATGAGGCGGGACTTGCGGCCATTGCAGGGATTTTTGAAACCGGGCCGGCAGAGGGACTGTCGGAAGCATCGATAGAAGCCCCGGCAGAGGGACTGTCGGAAGCATCGATAGAAGCCCCGACAGAGGAACTGTCGGAAGAATTGACAGAAACAGCGGCGGAGGGACTATCGGAAGCATCGATAGAAGCCCCGGCAGAGGAACTGTCGGAAGAATTGACGGAAGCGCCGGCGGAGGACTTGCCGGAAGAATCTGCGGAAGCCCCGATAGAGCAGACAGAAGAGCTTGAGGAGACGCCAGCGGAAGAACCGCTCGTTGAGCGTTCGGATGCTCCAACGGAAGAGACTGTTTTGGAATTCCCCGAAGAGCAGGCGGAAGCAGTTTCACCGGAAAGCCCGGAAGACGCTTTGGCGGAAATCTCGGAAGACGGTTCGGAAGCGAGTCCGGAAGAGACTTTCGAGGAAATTTCCAAGGAAGAGTCCGCAGTCGAGGAAGCTTCCGCGGAACCCTTGGAAGATTTTTCGGGAATCCTTTCGCAGGAGTCGCCCGCAGAAGAGAATGAGACGCCGGAAGATGTGAGCGAGCAGGAGCCGATGGACTGTGTGTCGCTTGCCAACGCAAGGCGTGCCGCCGAAGCCGAGGAGGCCGCCCGCAAGGAGGCGGAGCTTATAGAGGCCGAACGCAGGGCCCGCGAGCGCTTTTATACTTTCAACAAGAAAAACGAAGAATTTCAGGCTTTGCTCGATGCGGAATACGCAAGGGTAAAGGCGCTGAATTTGCTTGACGATACGGAGACCAGGCTGCTTAGGGAAAGCCCGTCCGTTTCCGAAGAAGATGAAGAAGTTCTCAGGGTCGAGGACATAATATCCGGAGACGCTCCCGAGAAATCTACAAAAATATGGGACGGCAGCGAAGACATGGCTCCGGTGTATCACGTACCGCATAGCATAATCAACCAGCCCGCGGAGCTCCCGGCCGAAGAGCTTTCGGCATTTGAATCCATGCTGCTTTCCGGAACCAGAAATCGCGCGGAGCTGAGGGATGAAACGATACAGATAACTCTTCCCAAGTTGCGCACGCAGAGCGGCAATATAAGACCGCTTGCGGAGGACATTGAAATTCCGGATTTTGTTGATCAGCCCGACGCAGAAAAGGAAAGCGCATCGGAATTTGTAGAGGTCAGCGAGGCGATGGGCGAAAAAGCCTTCTCGGACGACACCTGCTCTTTAAACGTGGAGGAGATGCGCAGACAGGAGGAGATAGACCGGGAGCAGCGCTCCTTGCGCAAGCGCCGTCTCGAAGAAATGGCGAGGGCAAGGGAGGAGTTTTTCGGTCCTTCGCTCAAGCCGGTTGAGAAGATAAGCACGGAAGTCGGCCTCATAGCTTCCCGAAAAGAAAAGCCCATGCCCGACACTAAGGACCTTAGCGCGCCCGAGCCGTCCGGCGGGCCTTCCGAAGGGGAAAGCGAAGTAGAAACAGCCGAAAAAGAAGCTCCGGCTGCGGCGAAGCCTGCCGCCGAGGAAGGCGCAAAAGTCGAAAGCAAGCCCGAAAAGAAGGTCGAACAAAAGACCGAAAAGAAGGAAACGGGCAATGTCTACGAAGGCTATAGCGAAAAAGATTACAGGCGCAAGAGCAGTTGGCTTCTTAAGCTCTTAATAATGCTGCTTCTGCTGGTGCTGTTGTTCGAGGGAGCAAAGCACATGGCCATACGTTTTATGCCGCAGAGTACTTTTACGACTTTCATGATAGATTTTGAAAGGGACGTAATTACCACAGCCATCGATATCTGGGCAAGAATACGCGAGGGTTTCGACCTGCTGTTTAAGAGATAGAGGACCCGATGAAGATTAAGATTGAAAATACCGGCAGCGGCAGGAAAAAATCGAGAAAACCTGCGCTGATTTTGGCCGTAATAGCGGTAATTCTGATCATAGGCTACGCTCTTACGGATTTTGTTGCGGACTGGATATGGTTTTCCGAGCTTGGCTACGTTTCGGTCTTCTTTACCGAAATGTTCACAAAGATTAAGCTGGGCGTTCCGATCTTCCTTGTTTCTTCTTTGATTGCCTTTATAGCTCTTATGACCATAAAGAAGAGCTTTCTTAAAGGAAACGAACTTAAGCTTAAGGACGCGTCTTCCATAAAGAGGGTAAACCGCATGGCGGCCCTGCTTTCCGTTATATTCGGCGCCCTGCTTACCGCGGGCATGATACCCCGTCTTTGGTTTCAGATATTGCAGCTGATATATTCGACCGACTTCGGCGTGGCCGATCCTCTCTTCGGGAACGATGTCAGCTTCTACGTCTTTAAGCTGGAGTTTTGGAACGGCATAAACGACCTCGCCACCAAGCTCATAGTCATGCTCTTTATAATCAGCCTCGTGTACCATGCCATACTGGTAAATTTCGCAAAGCCGAGCCTTAGCGAGGCGGATACCCTCGATTACAGCGTTGAACCCGAACAGGAAGACCCCTTCGCTCCCGGGCCGGACGGCCTCGCCCAGGGTGTTTTGTTTAAAGTGATAAGAAACTTCGCGGAGCGTCAGCAATATTCCGGAAGTTCCGACAAACTCAAAAATAAGGGCAGCGCCGTACTGAGCGTGGCTTCGCGGCAGTTTTCCATACTTGCCGTGCTTCTGTTCATAAGCATTGCTTTTAACTTCTTCCTAAAGCGCTACGGTCTCCTCTATCGCGGAACCGGAGTGGCCTACGGAGCGGGTTATACGGACATAAACGTTACTCTTAAAGTCTATATCGCGCTCATAGTTCTATCCCTCGTATCAGCGGTGCTTGTCCCCTTGGCCATAAGCAGGAGAAAGTGGAAATTAGGCGTTGCCGTGCCTTTGCTCATGCTTTTGATCTGGTTTGCGGGAAGCATTGCCGCAATGGGTGTGCAAAGTCTGGTGGTCTCTCCGGACGAGCTCAACAAAGAGGGCGATTACCTCAACAATAACATAACCTATACGCGTCTTGCCTACGATCTTCAGAACATATCCGTAAGGGACATGGAACCCGACAACGCTCTTACGGCCTACGACGTTCTGAATAACATGGAGACCTTCTCCAACATAAGGATAAACGACTTTGAGCCTACGGAGCGCTTCTATAACCAGACTCAGTCCATACGTTCGTACTATACCTTTAATGACGTGGATGTGGACCGCTACTACGTAAACGGCGAGTACACGCAGTGCTTCCTTTCCGCCCGTGAAATAGACCAGGGCCGCATAGAGGACTCCTGGCTCATAAAGCATCTCAAGTACACGCACGGCTACGGGCTTACCCTTTCGAGAGTGGACAAGGTTACGGTGAGCGGTCAGCCGGACATACTCATAGAGAGCATACCTCCGGTATCCGAGGTTCCGGAAATAAGCATCACCAGACCGGAGATATACTACGGCGAGTCAACGGACAGCTATGTGATTACCGGGACGAGCGAGAGCGAGTTCGACTATCCCAGCGGGGAGAGCAACGTCTACTGCGAGTACGAGGGCGAGGGCGGCATAAAACTCAGCTTTTTTAAGCGCCTGCTCTTTGCTCTTCGCGAGCGCAGCCTTAAGATACTCATTTCCACCAACATCAACAGCGA
>DAONZO010000012.1:0-11971 GCA_035406945.1 Bacillota bacterium
GGTTTCCCAGCGTATCGAACGCCCTCCGGCGGCGGAAGCCTCAAGGTAGTCTCTGGTAAACAGATAGGCAATGCGGTCGGCAATGCTGGGAACCGCCACCAAAACGCCGCCCATAGCGGCGAGCATGGCGGCTATGAGCCTTCCGTCCACCAGGACGGCGAAGAGGGTCATCGCGACTATCAGCCCCACCCAGGAGCCCCGCGAAAACGTAAAGAGGTCGCAGAGGCACATCATGCCCAGCACCCCGAAAAGCAAAAACTTGCGCAAAGGCTTTTTCTCGTAATAAACGAGTGCGGCTACGATGGGTATTGCGAATATTATGAGAGAGCCGAAGATGTTGGGACTTCCGGTTATGGAAAAGACCCTGGTCCTTACGGCCATCTCCGTGCTGCTGGTCCAGCCCGCGGGTATGGGAACGCCTATCGCGAACTGATAGCAGCCGTGAACGCAGAGCAGCGCCACCACGGCGGCAAAGGCCTTTATGAGGAAACGCGCGTCCTCCACCGTTTCGAGCAGGCGCAGCATTATGGAAAACCATATCATGTACTCCACCTGCGCCCTGTAACCGGCAACCGCCACATCGAGTCTTACTGCGGTGAGGAACATCAGCAGCAGGTCTACCGACATTAGCAGGAGAATGGCGACCTCTACGCTGCTCGCCCTCGAAAAGCTCTTGCTCTGCCCGAGCGCGCAGCGCCACAGGACAAGGAACAGCGCGGCGATTATGAAGAGTTCCTCCCAGGCGGAGGCTAAAAACCCGAGGCCGAGCCTGTCTCTTATTATATATTCCAAAGGCAGATAGGCTGCAAAGGCCAGCAGAATCCAGCGTTTCAGGCTCAATTTTCCGGCCGCGCCGAGCACGATGCTGCCCTTGCTCAGCTTCTCGTACAAGCTACGCGGAAAAACCATGAGCTTGTAGAAGAGGGATTGCCGCAGCAGTCCTCCCGTCTTGAGAAGCAGAGCTTCCGCCCGAAGAAGAAATATCGCCCACAGCGAATACTCGGCCATGTCCTCGCGGCGGCCGAAATCATCCGAAAGGCGCTTAAACTTCGATTGCTCAAAGGCCCCGCGCAGAACTTCGCCCGCCCTGAAAATCAGGCTGTGCTCCCACGCGGCGGCAAGAAAGCTCCAAAGTCCTTTTATTCCACTTATAACGATACTGCCCTTTATGATTTCCATCGATTATTTGCCTTCATCCGCGCCGGCCGGCTTGGTTCCCGTGTATTCGCCTATTTCAACGTAGCGTATGACTCCGGACGACTCAAAAGTCTGAGTCTTGACTATAAAGGTCTTACCGGCGCGCATATCCTGGCTCCCTATGGTGGGAGAGGCCGTATCCGGAGAAACCTGGGTTTTTATCAGCACCAGAATGTTCTTTTTTATGGCATCGACGTTGTAGCATATTTTCCCGTCGGCGGCGTTGCCGCTTATTATGCAGTCCTCTACCCAAACGTCCTCAATGGTCGCATTCATATAAGAGTTCCCGGAAACAAGACGCTCTCCTATGAGATTTTGCCTGAGCACTTCCTCTACCCTGTCCGGCATGCAGCCATAAATTTCCACTTCCATCCAGCAGTCGCTCTTCTGAGTAACGGCTTCCGCGGCCCTGGTCCCGAAGAGCTTGACCCCGACGGCCGCGACTACGGCAAGCACCATCACAAGCACCATCAGGTCTATTATGTTTATTATCCCGAACAGCTTTCCCTTTTCGTTTATGATTTTCATTCGAAAACCTCCTATTCCCAGCCAAGTATATTCTTCATGCTCTTTACCCTCTCGTCCCAGGAGCAGGCTTTTGCCCGCCGCATCCTTGCGGCGACAAGGCCCGCGTCGTTTTCCGAAAGTGCAAGGCGGCACTTGTCAATAAAATCGCTCCTGTCCTCAGCTATATATACACAGTCCGCGAAATCCCTCACCTGATACGGCACGGGCGTACTCACGACCGGCTTGCCCGTGGCGAGGTACTCGTAGAACTTGAGCGGACTCACATCCTTCGACAAGTCGTTGTCCCTGAATATGTTGAGGCATACGTCGAAATTCTTCATGTATTCCGGCAGTTTATTCTGCGGAAGCAGGCCCGCAAGCTCCACGTTGGGATAAGCTCCCGCCCACGACATGTCAACCCCCGGCAGGCTTCTGCCTATGAGCTGTATGCGAGCCTCCGGAAACTCCGTCGCGAGAACTCTTATAAGCTCGTAGTCTATGCAGTCCTGAAGCATGCCCACAAAGCCGAAGACCGTCGTGTCGCTGTCTTTTTCAAGCTCCGCGGCCTTCGAAAAAAGCTCGTAGGCCGCCCCGTTGGGTATGAGATGAGTGTTGGGGTTGAAGCGCGACAGCCTGTCGTAAAGGCCCTGAGCCGTCGCGAACACGCATCCGCAGCTCCTTGCCAGGTCCTCTTCCATGCCGTCCACCACCGCGGGATCTATCATTCCCGGGTAGGCCGAATGCCTGTCCACGCAGTCGTAGACCGTGCGCTTCCACAGCTGAGAGGCCTCCATGCCGAGCTCCCCGGCGAGCGGAGCCACCACGTCCGCGCTCATGGGATGATAGACCCAGAGCCAAAAGTCCTTGTCCCAGCCCTGCTCCTTAAGAATACGGGCGAGATAGCCTGCGAAGCGCCTCTGATTTATCGCGTTTATGCTTCTGCACCTGTTGTAGAACGGCAGAACGGGCGGCGAAGCGTACAGCGTTATGTTGCTGTGGCCTCCGGCCTTGCGTCCGCCCTCCTTAAACGCCGCTATGCGTTTCCCGGCTCTTTTGTCCTTAAGCGGCGCTATGTAAGTCACCGGCGGATCCACATATATTATCTCCGCGTCCGTCATGCGGTTCATTACGTTCTGCTTCCGCGTCGGATACGGGTAGTAGTTCGAGGTGGAAAGACAGAGTATCTTTCTCATGCGCGCCTCCTTTGCGATTCCCTCGCTTCGGCCAGCAGCCTCGCCGCGGCCTCTCCGTTTTTAAGCTCCATCTTCTTTAGAAGTTCGCGCTTGGCAAGCGCGTCGCTCTCCCCTGCCGCAAGGCGGGCGTCTATTAGAGCTATGAGCGCCCCGGCGCTTAAATCCTCGACCCCTATGCAGCTGTCGGAACCTATGTCCTTTATAAAGCTGTCCACCTTTACATCGTATGATATGCCCACCACGGGCGCCCCCGCGGCGGTTCCGAATATCAGGGAATGCAGCCTCATTCCGCAGACCAGCTTCATTCTGCCCAGTATTCCTATTAAGACCTCCGGGCTGTGCCTGTGTCCGAACACATAGTGCGGGCAGTCGAGCAGGCGCGCGACATTCTCTCCTACGGCGACGTCGCCCGGCTGCTCTATGGGAACGAAGACCGGTATAAGACCGTGCTTTTCGTAGGCGTATTCCGCGGCCTCGGCAACGGCTCCCAAGTTTACGAAGCTCTTCCAGCTGCGCAGGCAGAAGGCTATCATGTCGAGCCCCGCCGGTATTCCTTCTGCTGTGAAGGCTCTTTCGGTTTCGCTTTCGTTCGCCTGCGGCAGGTTCAGAACCGGGTCGGCCGCCCTTATTATTTCGGGTCGGCTCACGCCCATTTCGGTGAGCAGCTCCTGCGATACGCTGTCGCGCAGGCTTATTATGTCCGCGGTGTCATTCAGCACACGGCCCGTTATGCGCCTGTTGGTTTTCAGCCTTACGGGGCCTATGCCGCAACCGTACATGACTATGCGGCAGCCGCAGTATTTCGCGGCCAAAAGTGTGAAGAGATAAAAATAGAGGGAACGGTTCGAGGTCACGTCCTGTATGAGGCTTCCGCCGCCGTTTAAGAACAGCGCCGCCCTGCGCAGGGCCCCTAATAGTTTGAAGACGTTAAAGATGTAAAAACTCTTTACCCCCTCGCGTTTCGAAGTTTCTTTGGGGTTGCGCGACATCACCCATATGGGCATGTCCTCGTCTATTTCGCGCAGGCTGTGCAGTATGGCCCTGAGTATGGCCTCGTCGCCCGCGTTGCCCTTTCCGTAGGCTCCGCAGAGAACGGCTCCCGCCCTGCCCGCGGAATCGGCTTTGCGGCGAAGCAAGGTAGCATATATGCGCTCCTGCTCTCTTCGCATGCCCTCGAGCGAAAACTGCGCCGCCGCCTTTTCAAAAAGCGCCTCGCCAAGCTTCCTTCTCAGCCCCGCGTCCGAAGCAAGGCGCAGAATATAGGAGCTGAAGGTATCGACATCGCCCGGCTCGAAAAGATATCCGCTTACTCCGTGCTCTATGAGAGAAGGAATGCCTCCGACCCTCGTGGCTATGGCCGGGCAGAGCTCGTAGGCTCCCTCAAGCAGAGAGTAGGGAAAACCCTCCGAAAGAGAGGACAGCACATTTATATCGACGCGGCTGAAATAGGCCTTGATATCCTCTATCCAGCCCTCGAAAACCGTATATTCATCGACGCCCAATTCCTTAACAAGCGCCTTGAGCGAAGCCTCGCTTTCCCCCGTTCCGGCTATGGACAGGCGAAGGCGTTTGTCCTGCTGCCTGGCTTTGGCAAAGGCCCTTATGAGTGTTTCTATGTCCTTGATGGGCGTCAGCCTTGCGGCTATGCCTATCACTATGGGGTCGTCATCGGCTTTGTCCGGCTTAGGTTCGCGGCGGGCCCCGGAAAAATCCATGCCGTTGAAAAGCACGAATATGCTCTGGGGGTCGAAGCCGCAATCTATGAGCGTATCGCGAAGTCTTGGAGCCACCGCCGCGTAACAGTCCATGCGCGACAGGGCCCACATGTTGATGTTTCCGTAGGTGATTGCCCTAAGAGGCCTGCCCATGTAGTCGAGGCGCGGGTCCGAATGAACCGTGCTCATTACGGGAATGTTCCGCCCGCGCCGGACTATTATGCCCATCATGTTGGCCTTTGAACCGTGGCAGTGTATTATCTGCGGCTTAAAGTCCTCCACCTGGGCAAGAGCCAGTTTTATAGCGTAAAACGGCCCTTTTGAATGATCGACGACCACCGTATCTATGCCCATTTCCACGGCTTCGTCGGCCATGAGTCCGCGGCGAAAGCATACGAGCCTCAGCTCGTTGGTCCCGGACAGCTCCGCGGCCATGGAAAGTATATGGGTTTTTCCCCCGCCTATGTCTCCTCCGGCGGCAAATACCATTATTCTCATATCAGTCCATCGCGTATATCATGCGCGCAAGCTCCCCTCTTACTACGGGTTCGGTCGGGCGCAGGGGACCCTCGCAGGAGGCAAGCACCCCGTTGCTTACGGCTTTTTCAACAAAGGAAAGCGCCCAGGGCGCAACGAGCGCGGCATCTTCCTCGCTCAGAGGCAAGGAAGCGTAGCCGTCGCCGAGCAGCTTGGACAAGACCGTCATCACCTCCTGGCGGCTTATGCTGCCCAGAGGGTCGAAGCGCAGACTTCCGTCCGGGGCGGCTCTTCCCGCCATGTGACCCGTTGCGTACACCGCCCGCACAAAGGGAACGGCCCATTCGGAAATCTCCGCGATATCGGTAAATGGAAGTTCGATCTCCTGATAATTCGCCGTATCAATCAGCAGCCAGTTGCACAGCACGGCGGCAAACTCCTGACGCGACAGATTCGCGGCGGGGTCGAACAGCCTTACGCCGTCCACCATCTTACCCGCCATTATGCCGTTTCTGTATAGGTATTCGGCGTACGGGGTGTCGCTGTTTTCCGCGTCCATATCGCTGAACACATATTCCTTCACATAGTCTTCGGCGCTGCTTACCGTCGGAACCTCAAAGCCCATGCGGGAGCGGTTGCCGCGCGTATCCGCGGCGTAAAGCACCAGATGATGCAGCTCGCCGTCTCCCGGGGGAAGAAGGGCCGAAAGGGCTCCGCTCTCCGCGGAATACGAGAACTCTATGTTTTCTCCGTCGTATTTAAGCTCAATTCCGGACTTGCCGAAGTTCTTATCCAAAAGGTCGATAACGGTGGCGATAAAAAATCCGTCGGCAACGCTGCCGCTTATTTCGGGCGCATCGTAATCCTTGTATACGGTAAGCGGTATGCTTTTGCCGAATTCTCCCGCTAAAACCGTGAGCATGCCGTCCATCCAATCGATGTCCGCCGCCGTAAACACGCCGTTTTCGATGCTTCCGAGGCCCTCGCTGACCGCCCGTGTAAAGCAGGCCTCGTCCGAAATGAGCGGGGAACCTTTATATATAGCTGAAACCTTTATCTCGAGACTTTCTCCGGCGTAAACCATGAGGCGCTCGGGAAGCGGACTTCCGTCCGCAAGGGTGAGAATCAGTTCATCCGGCCTCGATATGACCTCTATCTCCATGCTGCCGGAGGCTCCGTCAAGATAGGCGCCGATGGTGGCCTTTCCGCCCTTTCCGGACGAGGTGAACACGCCGTCCGGGCTTATGCTGCCGAACTTGTCCACATTCATTGAATAGACGGGAACCCGGCCCGTCACGTCCACGGGATAATAGGCGCTGTCGCTGCCTAAAAGCCGCAGCGGGAGGCCGGCTCCCGCAAGCAGGCGAGCGCTATACGGGTAGAGGTGCAGATGAGCAAGTATTCCCGTCTGCTCTCCCCTGTTTACAAAACAAAGGTAGTTCGCGCATCTGCGCAGAGAAGTCCCCGAACTTATATTTACCTGAGAAAATCCATCGGTTCCGGGATAGATGGCGTGCATCTGAGTGGAATCACCGCCGTCTAAGTTTATAGCCTGAACGCAGCCCAGGGCCAGCATGCGCCGGGCCAGTTCGTCGTAGCTCAAACCCTTGGAATGAGAGCTTTTTCTTCCGTCGGCCGTATATATCACAAAGGAGCCGTCAGCCCTTATTCCGGCGGCCGTGCGCGGAGCCCTCGCCGGACCCTCATTCAGTTCCGAAATAACTCCGTCCCGCACAAGGCGTTTTTCACCTCCGATGGCGTTTACCACCCCCAGCCATTCCTCGCTTATGTCAAATCTTATGCTGACGATGTCGCCTGTCTCCATGCGGGCAAGCCCGGATAAAATAGACGTATATATCGTGTTTTCGCTTACCGAGAGCACGATATAGCCCTCGGGCAGAGCATAGGGCGCATCGGAATGCTCCACGGCCTCCACCCTGCCCCGCACTGTGCCGCCGGGCACGGGTTCGCCTTCGTCTATTCTTATCAGGACATTGCGCGAAGCGGAGGCTCCGTTGCTGTCTCCGAAACGCTTGCTGTAAACCACCAAACCGTTGTCGGCTGTGAGGTTTTTGTTGAAGCAGAGATTGGAATAGTATATTCCCGCGCTTTCATCCGCTATGCTGACATTTAAGCCGGGCCTTCCTATTATGACGCTTCCGTCCTCCATAAAGCCTATGCTCTCGCAGCTTAAGCGCTCGCTCGAGTAAATCTCGCCGTTTTTAATTATCAGGCCCATCGCAACGCCGGTGGACATGGTGAAAAAGTCGCCGTTGCTTCCGGCAACCACACGGTTTCCGGCCTCGGCCTCCATGTTGCTTACCCAGACGAAGCCTGCGGCTCCCGTAACGTAGTTGCCGAAGCAGACCGAAGGAAGCACGGTCTCCCCGGGCGTATATACCATGTAATTTTCCGCCAACGGCCCCTCGGCCGCCGCATTGTAATATGAGCCGCTGAAGAGTTCGAGCTGGTCGTTGAGCCTTATGCGGCTTGTCTCGAGCTCGCTCAAGGCATCGTCGGCAAAGACAAGTGACGGCGAAAGAAAAAGAAGAGCCGAAAGTATTATGCTAAGTGTTTTTTTCATTTAGATTCCTCTGCGCAATCACTCTACGGTGTAGCTGCCCTTCACCATGACCCAGCAGTCGCTTTCGCAGTTTATTCCCCTGCCGTCCGCCCTGGGAACGAGCAGCAGGTGGTTTTTGACTATGGGGGTTCCGCTCTTAAGATCGCTTCCGGCCGTGAGATCGGATATCCCGTCCGCACCGTTGTCTATGGCGTAGGCCGTGCCGCTTCGGAGGACTATTTCGCTGCCCTCGCCGCCGAGTACCCGGCTTCCGGCCATCACCTGAATTACGCTCCAGCCGCTCGCCGTCTGCTCTCCTCCGGAGGCGTTTTCCAGGGCGCTTATGCGGCCCTCAAAAAGGGCCTTGACGGAGTCGACGAGGCTGTCCACATAGCTTTTGCTTACAAGAGGGTCTCCCTCGCTTCCCGGAGCCGCTCCGGTGGCGTAGACCACCGCCACCGCCGACAACAAAACGATTAGCGCTATCGCAATAATTTCTATGCTGGTTTTTTTCTTCATTTTTTTCTCCCCTGATCTCTCTAAAAAGCAGATGACAATACATAGTATATTTTATAACATTCCGGCGCAGTATTCAACAAGAAGGACTCCTTTCGCCCGCAAAGCAAAAGGAGCCCTTTCGGAGCTCCTTTGTCGTATTCGTTTTGCGCAAGGCCTACCTGCTGTAGTCGTAGAATCCCTTGCCGCTCTTTCTTCCGAGCAGGCCGCCGCGAACCATCTTCTTGAGCAGGAGAGCCGGACGATATTTGGAATCGCCGGTTTCCTCGTAGAGGGTGTTCATTATGGCGAGGCAGACATCCAGACCGATGAAATCTCCGAGAGCCAGAGGGCCCATGGGGTGATTCGCGCCGAGCTGCATGGCCTTGTCTATGTCCTCGGCGGAGGCTACGCCGGTTTCCACAAGTCCGATAGCCTCGTTAATTTCGGGTATAAGTATCCTGTTGACCACAAAGCCCGGGGCTTCGGCGACCTCGATGGGTTCCTTGCCTATCTCCTTGGAGAGATTGAAGATGAAGTCGAATACTTCCTGAGGGGTGTTGGCGCCCCTGATGACCTCGACGAGCTTCATACTGGGAACGGGGTTGAAGAAATGCATCCCTATGAGATGATGCTTGAGTCCGTTCGCCATCTCGGTGATGGAGAGGGAGGATGTATTGGAAGCGAATATCGTCTCGGGCTTGCACATGGCGTCGAGTTCCGCAAGAAGCTCTTTCTTGGAAGCCATGTCTTCCTTGACGCATTCTATGACAAGGTCGGCGTCCGCCGCGGCGGACTTCTCTTCCACGAAGATTCTTCCGAGTATGTCAGCCTTTTCTTCTTCGGTCATCTTGCCTCTGGCTATCCTCTTGTCCAGGGAAGCCGCAAGCTTATCCTTGTGCCTCTGCGCCGACGCTACGCTGCTGGCGTACATATAGGCGGAGTGCCCGCACTGTGCAAATACCTGGGCTATACCGGAGCCCATTGTGCCTGCGCCGAAAATTGCTACTTTCATCTGAGTTTACCTCCATAAATATTAATTATAACTGTTAACGGTTTTCAAACGGATCGGGCTTGCGCTTTTCGAGGAAAGCGGCCATTGCGTTTCTCTGATCCGCAGTTTCAAAGCAGGAGCCGAAGAGCTCTTCTTCGATTTCAATGGCCTGTTCTATTCCGACCTGCAGGCCGTCGTTGATGGCTTTCTTGCAGGCTCTTACCGCAATGGGGGCATTGCCCACAATGCGCGTCGCCATCTTCTCCGCCTCTTCCATCAACTGCTCGAGCGGATAGACCGCCTGCACAAGGCCGATTGAAAGTGCTTCCGGAGCCTTGATGTTTCTTGCGGTGTAGATCAGTTCCTTGGCCTTTCCCTGCCCCACCAGCCTCGCCAGGCGCTGGGTTCCTCCAAAGCCCGGCGTTATGCCCAGGCCTACCTCGGGCTGCCCAAAAAGCGCATTCTCCGATGCTATGCGAATGTCACAGCTCATCGAAAGCTCGCAGCCTCCGCCCAGGGCGAATCCGTTGACGGCGGCTATGGTCGGGACGGGAAGGGTTTCCAACTTGCGGAACACGTCGTTCCCCAGCTTTCCGAAATCCCTGCCCTCCTCCCCGGAAAGTCCGCTCATCTGCGCGATATCGGCGCCTGCCACAAAGGCCCTCTCTCCCGCTCCCGTAACGATGAGACAGCGGGTTTCTCCGACGTCTATGGTGTCGAGGATTTCGGAAAGTTCCTTTATCACCCGGTCGTTGAGAGCGTTGAGAGCTTCGGGGCGGTTTATGGTAAGAATCGCTATATGCCCCTTCTTCTCAAGTTCAACAAATGCCATATTTAAGCCTCCCTTGTACAATTGTATTGCTTGTTAAAATTTTAAACCATCACGTTTAAGTATACCTTAGATTGCCTGCGTTGTCACGAATTACAACGATGTTATTGAAAATCTCTAAAAAACAAGCGGGTCGGGCGATTGCGGCTCCGGCAGTTCTTTATACGACGGCGCAAGGCCTTCGTTAAAGTCTATCTGATAGCCGTACCCCGCCTCGGGCACATAGATGTAAGGATTGTCCGCTCCCCCGAATAAGACTGTCATTATCGATGATATGACGCCCCCGTGACAGACGACGAGAGCATCCCTGCCCGCCTCTATAATAGGCCTTATCGCCTTTTCCACCCTCTGCGCAAACGAAAAATAGCTCTCGCCGTTAGGGCAGACATTGGTCATATTATCCCCGCTTATCCAGCGCTGATAAGCCTCGTCGTGCTTGAGCTCCTCGTAGCTCTTCATCTCGAAGTCGCCGAAGTTCATCTCGCTAAGCCCCGGAACAGCCGTATGAGGGATGTCACCGAAAAGCAGCTCGAAGGTCTGCTCCGCCCTGAGCATGCCGCTGGTATAATAGCATTCCGCCTTCGGGTATAAGTGGGTTTTGCGGAGCTTGCGGAGCATTTCAAAGCCCTCTTCGCTTACGGGAACATCCGTGGCACCGTAATACAGTTTCTTTTTAAGCGCCTCGGTAAGACCGTGGCGTATCAGCATTAATTTCATTTCAAATCTTCTCCAATCCCGCAGAACACGCGGGTAACACTTTTTGCGGAAGCGGCCGTTTTTTTGAGCAGCACTCCGTGACGCTCGCGCCACAGCCTGTCGAAACCGTCCGTCGGGACGACCCCGCAGCCGACCTCGCGGCTTATGACCACGGCGTTCTCAAAACAGGGCAAAAACTCGGAGCAGTCCTCGTGCCTGCGGCTCAACGCTTCCAAATGTATGTAGCAGCGGTATCCGGGAACAGGGTCGCTGTCTCGCATATCAAAAACCTCGTCTTCACCGAAAGAGAAACGCTCCATCGCGTATTTCAGCTTCCCCTGATAGGCGCCTCCTATTACAAGATGCATATTTACCTCCTAAATTACGGCGAGCAGCAGATAGCCCGCAAGCTCCCCGAGACAGAGGGCAAAGCCCGATACGTCGCCGTTCATGCCGCCGATATTGAAGCGGCCCCATATCGCGCAAACGGCATAGACCGCGAGCGCGCAGCAGGCCGCAAGGCCGGCAATCCCGAAAAGCAGCACGGGCGCCGCCAAGGCCGCCGCCAAAACAAGGGCCGAAAACAGTGCCGCGGGAAGATCGCGCCTCATGGCCTCGTATTGACTGCCCTCCAAGGGCTTAAGCAGGGCGAAGGCAAAATAGGCGCCGGAGCGGACGGCCATCGGTATAAACAGCAATACGAGCGGCTCTATATTCTCCATGCTTAAAAACGCGCTCCACTGAGCGAGGGCTAAGAGCACCGCGCAGATTACGGCAAAGGAGCCGCAGTGAGGGTCTTTCAGTATTTTGAGCTTCTTTTCGCTGTCTCTCGAGGAAAGCGCGGCGTCGCAGACGTCCATAAAACCGTCTATGTGCATAAAGCCCGTCGCAAGCCAGGGAAGGGCGGCCACGACAAGGGCGAATATGCCCGCCGGAAGACTTCGGCAGAGATAATAAGCCCCAAGCTGAATACCGCCTAAAACGGCTCCTATCAGCGGGAATGCAGCCAGCATCCTGGGCCTTGCCTCCTCGTTCCAGACATTCACCGGCACGGGAAGGCGGAGAAACATGCCCCAGGCCATAAAAAATCCGTCAAACCAGAATCTCATCGAGGCTCCCCTTCCAACACTTCGTTATGCCGCAGCAGGTTTCAGCCACCACGTCGAAATCCTCCGCAAGCCTTATGCAGATATCCGCAAGGCTGCGCATATAGCTCTCGGTGAGGGGCTCGTAATTCCCTCCGTCGCGCCATATCTCGTCGCAGACGCATATAAGATTGGCGCAGCGCTTTCCCAGCGCAAGCAG
>DAONZO010000013.1:0-11744 GCA_035406945.1 Bacillota bacterium
CCGCGCATTCCCTCTATGAGCCTTGCCACGGCGGGGGCGTCCTTTTCGGCCGAGGCGAAATCTATCTCCTCCATGACCCTGTGATAGGCCGTGCCCCTTTCCGCCGCGGAGAGCCCGGATGCGTCCACGGATAGCTCTGATTCGTCCATGGCGTCCTCGTCTTCCCTTACTATGCGCCTTATACCGAAGCTGCTTTTTTCTTTCATCATCGCGGCGAGCTCCGACACGCTGTACTTCCGCCTGGCGTCGCCCTCCTCGCGTGCGCAGGCAAAATTGAGCCTTTCACTTAATTCTTCGTCGCTTATGCCGCTGTCTTCGCTGTATTCAAAGCCGCGATCCAAAGACTCGGCCAGTTCGGAGCGGTCCGCCTTTACGCGCCGCATAAGGGCCGCGAGCTCGCTTCGGCTTGTAATCTTAATCTCGCTTCGCCGCATAAGGGGCAGTATCATGTCGAGATAGTTGGAGACGCTCCAGACATCTCCGGCAAGCCCGGGGGCATTGAGACGATCTTCCGCGTTTTTTGCAAGCGCGGAAAGTATCAGTATGTCTTTTGCGCGCGTCAAGGCGACATAGAGTATTCTTATTTCTTCCGCAAGGGCGTCGGCCTTCTTTCTGTCGGCTATTATTTTCTGAATAATAGTGTCGTAGTGGAAGCCGCTTACGGGATTTATAATGCGCATTCCGACGCCGAATTCCCGATGGAAAGTGAGTTTATTACCGCTTCTGTCGCTTTCCCTGCGAGATCCGAGACCGGCTACGAGCACGAAGGGGAATTCCAGACCCTTGCTCTTGTGTATGGTCATGATGCGCACAGCGTCGCTGCCCTCGGAGAGCACCCGGGCCTGACCTATATCCACGCTGCCTCCCTTTGCGGTGAGCATTTCTATGTAGGATATGAAAGCGTGAAGTCCGCCCGCGCTGCGGGCTTCGTATTCCTCCGCCTTCGTCACGAGGAGAAGCAGGTTTGCCCTTCGCTGTTCCCCGCCGGGCACGGAGGCGGAAAAGTCGCCTATACCCGTGGTGCAGAGCAGCTCCCAGAGGAAATCTCCGAGAGGGGTATGCAGGGCGCGGAAGCGCCAGTCGGAAAGCCTTTCCAAAAATTCACGGCACTTTTGGCGAAGCTCTTCCTTAGGGCCTTCCCCGGCGTAGTGCAGAAAGGCCTCGTTGTAAGAAACTCTGCCTTCCAATTCGGCATCCGCGAATATCCTTACGGCGGCCAATTCTTCGGCGGAAAAACCGAAGGACGGAAAATGCAGCACGGAGAGCAGCGGAATGTCCTGACGGGCGTTGTCTATCAGGCGCAGGAGGCTTAGAAATACGCTTATCTCTATCGTGTCGAAGTAGCCCTCGCCTCTTTCCAGCAATACGGGTATGCCTGCGCCGCTGAGCGTCTTGTAAAAGACCTCCGCGCGGTTTTTTGCTCCGCGCATTAGAATGACCATATCGCGGTATCTGAGCCTTTGTTCGGGTTTTTCCCCGTCGCCGGCCTCAATCTTGGCGCCATGATAGGCCTTGATTATCTTTACGGCCTGAAGAGCCTCCAGCTCCGCGGCCTTGAGCTCTTTTATCTCTTTGTCCATGTCTTCGTCTGCGCCGCTGTCCGCTATCCAAAGCTCGGCTATGCCTTCGGATTCATCGGAGACACGGCCCTTTACGAGGGCGGCGGCATCGTCGTACTCCATTCCGGCCGAGCCGGGGCTCATTAGGACCGCAAACAGCCTGTTGACTATCTCTATTACCGCTTGGGAGCTTCTGAAGTTTTTGTTCAGGTCTATTACCCTGCCCTCGAGCACTCCCGCGGCGAGGCCCGCCTTAAAGGATCCGTATTTCTCAAGGAACAACTCGGGCTCCGCCTGGCGGAACTTGTATATGCTCTGCTTTACGTCTCCGACCATGAAGCAGTTGTCCGGGCGGCTTATCTTCTGAATGAGGCCGTCCTGAACGAGGTTGCTGTCCTGATATTCGTCCACGAAAACGTATTTGAACTTATCTCTGTATTCGGAAGCTGCGAGTTCGTTGTCCAGTATGTCTAAAGCCGCGTGCGCTATGTCGGAGAAGTCGAGCACTCCACGCTTGAGCTTCTTTTCCATGTAGCGCTCGCTGAAGTCTTTCGTGAGCCTGCACAGCACCCTTATGAACGGGAGCGCGGCCTCCCTTTCTTTGGCTAAAAGCTCCGCGCTTAAGACCGCATAGGGAAGGCAGTTATCCTTGTAGAGAGCCTTGGCGGCGTCACGATAGTATTTGACGGCGTCCTTTACGAGCTCATACTTAGGCTTTTCGTCTTTCCTCGCCGTCGGCATACGACCCCATGCTATCGTCCCTATCACGGCAAAATCCGGAGTATCGGATTCAAGGGCTGCTATGGCCGAGGACACGAGCTCTCTTTCGTTTATAATAAATTCTTTAAAGCGTTTAAGCGAGGAATCGTCGAGCAAATCCCCGGCCGCATCGAGATTGCGAAGGGCCAGATTGAGAAACATCGGCACCCTGCTCCTTGCGAATTCCATGACGGGAGTAAAGTCGAAGTCGTCGGAGCAGACGGCATCCATCCAGGCGACGGGATTCGGAAGACTGCACAGGAAGTTGTAAAAATCGAAGATCATGCTGCGTGCGGCCTCGTTGTCGCGCGAGGAGCAGTAGCGGGTCAGAAAAGCCAGGAAGTCCGTATCCGCGGCGGCAAACAGGGCTTCGAACATCTCGTCCATGGCCTCCCTGCGCATTATTGCGCCGCTGCCTTCGTCGCAGACCCCTATGCCAGGGGCAAGCCCCGCTATGTGGTAGTATCTGTGAACCACTCGCAGAGCGAACTGGTCGAAAGTGCATATGTCGGATCTGCCTATAAGCGAAATCTGATGCCGGAGTTCGGCGCGGCGGGCCTTGTCCGTTTCCGCGGAAAGCGCCCTGCTCAGAGACTTGTATATCTTTTCTTTCATCTCCCCGGCAGCGGCTCTGGTAAAGGTCACGACGAGCATGCGGTCTATGCCCACGCCTTCATCCATTATGAGCCGCCTTATGCGCTCGACAAGAACAGCCGTCTTACCGGAGCCCGCGGCCGCCGAAACAAGAAGGCTCGACGCTCTGTCCTCTATGGCTTGTTGCTGTTGTTCCGTCCAATCCATTCTTCTGTTGCCCGCCTAATCAATTCTTTCGTTGCCCGCTCAAGCAATTATCCGCTTGCCCGCCCAAGCAACTATCCGCTTGCCCGCCCGATCAATTTCGATTTTGATCGGCACAACTTAATAGCATACCTGTCCACGCGGTATAGTTGTCCGGCAATTCCCGCAATCTACCCTTGCGTTATTCTGCACAATTTACCTTTGATTATACACCATGCTCGCGTATATTTGTAGATTGCGCGGAAATTAAGCGTCGTTTTGCCTTAAAACAAGCTGCGTTTCTGCTCGGTTTTATGGTAAGATTACATTGGAATTTCTAAAAGAGGTACACGTATGAAAAAACCATTGATGCTTATGATATTAGACGGCTACGGCCTTGCTGAGGCCCTGCCGTGCAACGCCATAGAAAAGGCGAAAAAGCCTGTTATTGACGATCTTATGAAGACTTGCCCTCATACTTCGCTGCGGACCGGCGGAAACGCGGTTGGCCTTCCGGAAGGTCAGATGGGGAACTCGGAGGTCGGCCACACCAATATAGGCGCGGGACGCGTAGTCTGGCAGGAGCTGAGCCGCATAGGAAACGAAATAAAGAGCGGGGCTTTCTTCGAAAACAGCGTCCTGAAAGAGGCCATGCTGTCCGCAAAGGAAACGGGAAACAAGGTGCATCTTATAGGCCTTCTCTCGGACGGTGGAGTCCATTCCCATATAGACCATCTCCTTGCGCTTGTAGACATGGCCAAGGTGCTGAAAGTTCCGAATCTTTATATACACCCAATACTGGATGGCCGCGACACCGCTCCGACCGCCGCGGAAGGCTATCTGGAGAAGCTGGAAAAACACCTTGAGGAAACCGGGCTTGGAAGCATCGCCGATATATGCGGACGCTTCTATGCCATGGACAGAGACCGCAGGTGGGATCGTCTTGCCTTGGCTTACGAGCTCTATACCGAAGGCAAAGGCAGACTCGCCTCTTCCGCCGCGGAGCTGCTTGAGCTGGCCAGACAGGCCGGGGAAAACGACGAGTTCGTTATGCCGGGAAGGCTTGTGAGTGGCGGCTGTTCGGCACAAAGCGAAGACAGCGGTGATTTCGATTGCACGGAAGCGGATGCCAAGCCCGAAGGAATAATAGAGACGGGAGATACGGTTATATTCTTCAACTTCCGTCCGGACAGGGCCAGAGAACTTACAAGGGCCCTGGTCGACCCCGATTTTGACGGCTTTGAGCGCCGGCTTCACCCGCAGAATCTCACCTATGTCTGCTTTACCGTATACGACGCCGCCATGCCCAATGTTTCCGTGGCCTTCGAAGCCCAGTCGCTGAAAAACACCTTCGGCGAGTACATATCCGCGCTTGGAAAAACTCAGCTTCGCATCGCGGAGACGGAAAAGTACGCGCACGTAACCTTCTTTTTCAACGGAGGGCTCGAATCACCCTACGAGGGAGAAGACCGCATACTTGTCCCCTCTCCCAAGGTGGCCACCTACGATATGAAGCCCGAAATGAGCGCCTTTGAAGTCTGCGGCAAAGCGGTGGAGGCTATAGACAGCGGAAAGTACGATGTGATAATCCTGAACTTCGCAAACTGCGACATGGTGGGTCATACGGGAGTGTTCGAAGCCGCGGTCAAGGCTGTGGAGGCCGTTGACCTCTGCGTAGGCCGAATTGCCGATGCAATAAAAAAAGCCGGCGGCACCCTGCTTGTCACGGCGGATCACGGCAACGCCGACTGCATGTTCGATGACGAAGGGAAAGCCATCACCGCGCACACCACAAATCCGGTGCCGCTGATACTGGTCTTCGGCCCCGAAGGGGCGAGTCTGAAAGACGGCGGGGCGCTGTGCGACATAGCCCCCACCATGCTCAGCCTTATGGGGCTGGAAATACCGAAGGAGATGACAGGCTCTTCTCTGCTGCTTCGCCGGCCCTGATGCCCGTGGAAAAAGCCCAGCTGAGGTTGTAGCCTCCGCAGGGTCCGTCGTAGTCGAGAACTTCTCCGGCAAAGTACAGCCCGGGAACCAGGCGGGATTCCATGCTGTCCGTGTATATCTCCGATAGTTCCACCCCGCCGCAGCTGACCTGGGCCTGACGCCAGCCGGCGCTTCCGCTTATCTCGAAGCGGAAAGCCTTGCAATGCCTTGCTATGCAATCAAAATCCTCGGGGCGAAGGGCTGATATCTTTCGCTCCGCTTCTATTCCGGCTCTTTTAAGAACAAAAATCGCGAGTTTTGAAGGGAGCAAAGAGTTGAGAATAAAAGCCGCGTTTTCTTCGCAGGCTGCGCTTTCTCGCAGGGCCCCGGCCCGCTCGCGAAGCAGAGCGCTTAAGCCCTCTTCGCTGAAATCTTCAAAAAGGTCGAGCTCGACCCAAAATTCGCTTCCCGGCTCAAGCCTCAGGAAGCGGCTTATGTTCATCGTACATATTCCGGAGATGCCGGTTTTGGAGAAGAGTATCTCCCCGCTGTCGGAGTATCTTTCGATTTCGCTTTCCGCTTCCTTCGGTAACGCGCTAATTCGGGAAGTGGTTTCGAGTTTAATTTCTTTTTCAGCTTCTGCACATAGTGAAAAAACGCGGGAATTCGTGTCGTCCTTTACGCCAGGCTCTGTTCCTGATTCTATCCTATCATTTGCCTCATCTTTAACTTCCTGTAGCAATGCCGGGCTGCGGTCGGAAGCCTCTTCTGCAGCACGCATTGAAGCATATGTGTCAATAACGCTTCCCGGCGCAAGGGCGGATGTTTGAGTTGGGGTGAAATTATAGCGTTTCACAAGACTCACCTTCCCCTTCACCCTCACCCCCGCTATGGAGCCGAGGTCTTCTCTGCATTCGAGCGGAACAAGGGCCGGTATTGGCTTTATTATACTGTGTCCGAAGGCTTCCGCCAGCTTGTAGCCTGTTCCATAGCAGCCGTACTGTATTCCGGCCTTGCCTCCCGTGGCGACTATCAGTTTTTTTGCGCAAAGTTTGCGTCCGTCGGCTGAAGCAATCATAAAAAGGCCGTTTTTCTTTACTGCGGAAACGACCTCAAAACCGATGATGAGCTCCGTTTTCTTTGCGCGGACGCGGGCCAGCAGCGCCGCTACCACATCTTCGGCTCTGCCGGACATGGGATAGAGCCTCCCATCCGCTTCTTCTCTTCCGTATATTCCGAGACTCCGAAGCTTTTCTTTAAGAGCATGGGTTCCGGTGCTTCCGGTCGCTTCGTCGGCGTTTACGTTCATGTAGTTGCAGCGGCCGTTCCCGGTGGCGTATAGCTTTTTTCCGGGCTCTTCGTTTCTTTCGAGCAAGGCCCAGGCTTCGCCTCCGCAGGCGGCGGCCGCAAGTCCGGCGGCTCCCGCCCCTATTATTGCCGCGCCGTATATCCTCATACAGGCCACCTAATTATTTACCCTTTCGGGCCACTTAAATGAATATTCCGCCGTAAGGCGCGCCTCAAGGGCCTCTTTTTCTTCTTCCGAAAAGCTCTTTTTGGGGCGTTCTTCTATGAGGTCTTCCAGGCGCAGTGGGGTAAAGGAAGATATGGGAGTCGCACTCCTGTCGCTCTTCTCGAGCTCCGCAAGGAATTCACCGCGCAGCTCGGCTTCTCCGCCCTCGGCAAGAAATTCGGGTTCGGGCAACTCAACTTTCTCAAAGGCCACTTCTTTTTCACCTTCGAGGTCTGCCAGATTCACGGCGCTTATGCGCGGCTCGGGCTGAGGCTCTTCGGGCTCTTCCTGCGCGGCAATCTCCTTCGGGGCTTCTTTGCGCAGAGAAGGTATCTCCGTGGGCTTGTGCCAGGTAGGCTTGACATCCGCCGCGGGTTCTTCGTCCAAAGTTTCTTCCGATGCTCCTTCTAAGATTTCTTCCGCGAAATCATCTTCGGACTCGGTGCTTTCGGCGCTTTCGGAAGACGCGGCGCTCTCGGCGGCGTCAGATATGGCGGCACTTTCAACAATTACGGCCTCGGCGGTCTCGGAAAGTCTCTCCGGGGATTTCGGCTCTTTTGCAAAGCTTCCCGAAGGTTTTTCGTGTATTTTCTGTATAGCTTCGGCAATTTCGGCTTCGGAGCCTTTTTCTTCACCCTCTTTGTCGATTTTGCTTTCCTCTTTTATCTCCGCCAGTTCTTTTGTTAAATCCCGGGTTATTGAAAGACTTGCGGCCTCGGAATTCTTGTTTCCGTTTTCGGCGGCTTCCTCCGTCTCGGCCGAAGCGCCGTTCCCCGCCTTTTTCTTTTTGGCCTCTTCCCTTGCGGCGGCCTTGGCGGCCTTGCGCTCCGCGCGGGGCATTTTACGCAGTTTTTCCTTAAAGCTGCGTTTTTCCTCCGCCGCGGCGATTTTGGCATCCGCGCGGGCCTTTGCTTCAAGCTCTCGTTTCCTTGGAATATGAGGTTTCATGTATACCGCGTATAAAAGTATGCTTATCGCATTCAAAAGCAGGGCCGTACCCACCAGGGCAACGGGGTTGTAGACCTCAACAAGGGTCTGCATCAGCATGACCACGCCGCAGACCATGGAGAGCAGCGAAAACGGAATTATCTTTGCCCAGTCGCGCGGATTGTGGCGGCTTATGGAAAAGCTCTGAGAAAGTCTGGTGGTTCCGGAAAGGGTGAGCCAGGTCCCGAAAAAAGTCGTAAGCATTATATCGCTTACCTGATTGTTAAGAACCGCAAAGCCGAAAAGCACCGTTACAAGTCCTTCGACAAATACGGTGTCGGGAAGGCCCGAAGGTTTGCGAACGCCCATGACGTAGGTAAGCAGAATAAGGCCTCCGCTTAAAACCATTAGCGCGCCGAGCACAAAGGCCAGAGCCGCAAACGGACTGGTGGAAAAGTAATAGCAGAAGCCACCGCCGGCCGCGAGCAGTATTCCGGATATAATCGTAAGTATTCTCATTAATAAAGCGCTTCCTAAAAGACGTCCTGTTTCACTTCGTGCTCTTCGTCCAGCCTTTCCGGATGGAGCATGAGGGACCTCATTCTCTTAAAGACGGCCGCATAGTAGAAGCCGTCTATGGTGCGTTCGTCGCAGACGAACTTGTAATCTATATACTTCTTGGAAACAAGCTCCCCCGTTTTTGTCGGTTCAAGTTCCGTGCGCTTGCATCCGAAAGCGCAGAACGCCGAAACGTTTCCGAAGTCGTAAAGATGGTGGTATATGGGAGGTATGCCGAGCGAGCCCATGGAGGTTATGAACAGGGAACCGTGGAAGGGGCTGAGCTGAAGCAAGGACAAGGGAACAAGTCCGAAGTAATCCAGGGTCTTAACCAGCCATATGCAAAACTTCTTCAGCAGGCCCGGAATATAGTCTATGAGCTGAGCAAGCTTGTCGAAGCTGCTGTCCAGGGCCGGCGTTCTTACGGCCTGCAGGGCTTCGTTGTACTTATTATATACGACGTCCGCGGTATCGGCGGGGTCGAAGAATACCTTGATTATGGTTTCTTCTCCCTCGATGGACATGTCCTTTTTAATCGCCATGTTCACCTCTATGCCGAAGCGCTGGTATATCTTCTGACCGGAGAAGAATCTGTTGAGGCCCGGAAGCTCCGCGCAGCAGCGCACATAGGCAGCTAATAATACGTGGGTAATGCCGAAGTGCTTTAGCCCCTCTCTGCGCTTTTGGCGTATGTAGCGCTCCATGGCCGTTATTTCTATCTTGTCGGATATCAGATTGCTCGCCCCGTTGCGGTTGGGCATAAAGTAGGGGATGAGCTTGTTTATGGGAATGTTGTTTCGTATGAGCCTGCCGTCCGCTCGGTCTCCGTAGCGCAGCCTGTATTCTTCTCCGGGCTTGGGAGGAGGAAGACGCCTCGGGCTGATTATGCAGACGAGCAGAGCCGCCAGCATGCACAGGTCGGAAATCACAAGCAGATCTTTGCCCCGCACGGCGCCGACTATGCCCTCCCTTATGCGCGGATCCGCGGCGAGAACACCCATGGGCGTAATGTAAGAGAGCAGCAGGAAAATACGCGTGCGAAGCTTTCCTCCGAAAGTCAGGTGGTACAGGAAATACTGAGCGGCGCACAGGATTACAAGGGCTATGCTCATGTAGAGCGGAAAGCCGAGCCTGAAGACACAGCACGCAAAGTATATACCGATGAGCAACGTGGGGAATATGCTCACATAAAAACGCTTCTCGCTGTTCAGTGGCAGCCGGACCGCAAGGATTATATTGGCCGCGACGGGAAGCATTATATGGAAGATCACCACGTAGCCGCTTTCTGCCCCCGCAGAGGCAAAATAAGCGATTCGGGCCGCTGCCGACGCAGTCATAAGCAGCACCGCGAGCCACACAAAGACGGATGTCCTGCGGGCGGAATAAGTAGTAATATTGTCCATACATTAGATGATACAATCAAAAGAGGATTACTGCAAGATTTTTTTGGCATGGATTATTTTATTGTTGACAAAAAACCCGGGCGCTGTTAATATAATGCGTGCAGCGCGCTTGCGTGAAGATATGGCGGTGTAGCTCAGCTGGCTAGAGCGTCCGGTTCATACCCGGCAGGTCGATGGTTCGAATCCATTCGCCGCTACCATTTTTTTATTTTTGCGGCCCGGTAGTTCAGTCGGTTAGAATGCCAGCCTGTCACGCTGGAGGTCGACGGTTCGAGCCCGTTCCGGGTCGCCAATAAAAAACGCATGGTGGGTGTCGTCAAGCGGTTAAGACCCTGGGTTGTGGCTCCAGTATTCGTGAGTTCGAATCTCATCACCCACCCCACATTGGGGTATTGCCAAGCGGTAAGGCCCCGGATTCTGATTCCGGTATCCGAAGGTTCGAATCCTTCTACCCCAGCCATTTTCAAAATGCCGACGCGAGCCGGCGTTTAGGCGACATAGCCAAGTGGTAAGGCAAAGGTCTGCAAAACCTCTATTCCCCGGTTCAAATCCGGGTGTCGCCTCCAAAACAGAATGCGGCCGTCGATGCGATTTTCGTATTGACGGCTGTTTTCTTTGCTTTTCACTTTCTTTTGATGGAATTCGCTATGCGAAAATGCTAAAATAATATCAGCGTTTGAAATCAAACGGTTTTTTGTTGCGATATTACCGCGCAAAGACCCGCAAATTTCATATAAAGGAGCGTAATAGTGATTAATGTTCTCATCGTTATAGCCGCCATAATACTGGTAAGCGTATTGTTCAGCGCTTTATCCGATAAATCGGGAATTCCCATGCTGCTGATTTTCATCGTCTTCGGAATGCTGATAGGTTGGACGGGGCTCATAGAGCCTTTCTCTTCTTTTGAAATCGCGAACCAGGCCTGTTCGATAGCTCTTATCTTCATAATGTTTTACGGCGGCTTCGGAACGAGGTGGCGCGCCGCAAAACCGGTTGCGGGCAAGGCCTTGGTCCTGGCTTCACTGGGCGTTTTTTTCACCGCGGCAATAACGGGCTTATTCGTCCACTATGTTCTGAAATTCCCGCTGATCGAATCGCTTCTGCTCGGCAGCGTAATAGGCTCCACCGACGCGGCTTCCGTTTTTTCGATACTCAGACGGCGCAAGCTGGCGCTCAAGGACAACACGGACTCCCTGCTGGAGCTGGAGTCCGGCTCAAACGACCCCTTTTCTTATATTCTGACAATAGTCTGCCTCTCTATGCTTTTGGAGGGAATACGTCCCGAAAAAGCTCTCCTTATGCTCTTCCTTCAGGTGAGCGTGGGAGTGCTGGTCGGGGCGATCATTTCGCTTTCCTTAATCTTCTTTATCAGACGAAATGTCTTTTTTAAGGGCGGCGGCAACGAGGTTTTTGTAATCGCCATCGCCCTGATGGGCTACGCGCTGGCCGAAAGCCTCGGGGGAAACGGTTACCTGAGCGTTTACATCGTCGGCATAGTCCTGGGGAATCAGGATTTCCGGGCAAAACGGGATTTGGTCGCTTTTTTCGACGGAATCAACATGCTGGCTCAGATTCTCATTTTCTTCGTTTTAGGGCTGCTTTCAAACGTAAAAAGCATCGTCCACGTTTTCCCGACCGCGCTCGCAATAATGCTGTTTATGACCTTTGTTTCAAGACCGGTCAGCGTTTTCGGACTGATGGCCTTTATGAAAAATTCGTCCTTGCAGCAAAAAACGGTGATTTCCTGGGCGGGCATCCGAGGGGCGGCAAGCATAGTCTTCGCCATAGTGGCTGTCAGCAGCGTGGAGCTGCAAAACGACCTCTTCCACATCATATTTACCGTTGTTTTGCTGTCCTTGGGAATACAGGGGGGACTTATGCCGGCGGTTGCGATTAAAACGAAGATGTACGACCCGCACGGAGACGTAATGAAGACCTTCAGCGACTATAAGGAAGAAAAGAACGTGCAGTTCGTATGGACGGAGATACTTGGGGATTCGCCGTGGGCGGGCAAGCCCTTAAAAGATGTTTTTCTGCCCCATGACGTTCGTGTGGCGGTTATAAAGCGCGGCGACGAAAATCTCGTTCCGGACGGTCAAAGCATACTGAAGGCGGGCGACAAGCTCATTCTCAGCGCCCTGCACTACAGTAAGGAATTGAGCAATTTCGCCCTCAGCGAACGCAGCGTCAAAAAAGGCGACCGCTTCGAGAACAAGCTCATTCGTGAAATTAAAATGCCGGACGATGAGCGCATCATCTTCCTTGAACGCGGCGGCCGGGTCATCATACCGACCGGCGACGTTCAGCTGAAACAGGGCG
>DAONZO010000014.1:0-11354 GCA_035406945.1 Bacillota bacterium
CCATGCCGACGAATTTTATCGGGCGCCCGGTCACCTTGCGCACCGAAAGGGCCGCTCCGCCCCTGCTGTCGCCGTCCAGCTTGGTCATGACCACGCCGTCTATGCCCAGGGCCTCGTGGAAGGCCTCCGCGGCCGTAACGGCGTCCTGACCCGTCATGGCATCCACCACGAGCAGTATCTCGTGCGGGCGAAGGTCTTTTTTGAGCCTTTTGAGCTCGTCCATCAGCTCTTCGTCTACGTGCAGACGCCCCGCGGTGTCCAATATGAGCACGTCCAGACCTTTGCGCTCCGCCTCCCGCCTTGCCGCAAGAGCTATTTCGGACGGGTTGCGGCTGTTTCTGTCGGAGTAGACGGGAACATCCACCTGACTGCCCACTATCTCCAGCTGATCTATGGCGGCGGGCCTGTAAACGTCGCATGCAACGAGCATGGGGCGCTTTCCGGCCTTCTTAAGGTGGGCGGAAAGCTTTGCGCATGTGGTGGTTTTACCGGTTCCCTGAAGACCTACCATCATCAGAACCGTAAAGCCGCTCGGAGAGTACGTAAGCTTGCTGTTTATGCCGCCCATCAGGGCCGTGAGCTCGTCGCTCACTATCTTTATCACCTGCTGGCCGGGAGTGAGGCTCTTTAGGACCTCTTCCCCGAGGGCCTTTTCCTTTACGTCCGCCACAAAGTCCTTTACGACCTTGTAGTTTACGTCGGCCTCTAAAAGTGCCAGCTTTACCTCGCGCATGGCTTCGTTTATGTCCGACTCCCCAAGCACGCCCTTGCTTTTAAGTTTTTTAAATACTCCGTTAAGTTTATCGGAAAGACTTTCAAAAGCCATTCTATCACCTCAGACATTCGGCCTTGGCGCTTATAAGGGCCAGGCTCTCCGCCAGTTCCGCATTGTCTCCGTATTCCTTAACGAGGCGGTCTATGGCCTCGTCTATCTCGCCTATAAGGGCTTCGTTTTGCATAAGCCTCGCCACAAGGCCTAACTTATCCTCGTAAACGCCCAGCTTGCTTTGGGCTTTTCTTACCGCGTCGTACACAGCCTGACGCGAAAGCCCGTAGAGCTCCGCTATCTCGGCTAAAGAGTAATTCTCTTCGTGGTAGAGGTGCAGAAACTCCCTTTGCTTTTCCGGAAGCAGAGCGCCGTAAAAGTCGTAGAGCAGGCTTATCTCTCCTATTTCTTCCAGCATTTTGCGCGCCTCCTTTTCCGTCCGACTGCGCAATTATACTACCGCGTTCGGAGCCTGTCAAGTCTTTTTACTTTACAGCTGCGCCAATATATCTTTGATTTACAGCCGCCGCTTAAGCCCGTGTTTTTGAAATTTCTGTGAAAGCCCTTGTCTTTTTACTGCCCGGAAGTATAATTATCTTGTCAATCAGGAGGCTTACGATATGAAGAAGACAATCCTGCTGGTCGCCCTTCTCGCTCTTTCCCTGAGCTGTTTCGCGGCCTGCTCCAAGGAAAGCGAGCCGTACCCGGGCCTGGATAAGCTGATATCCCTTGCTCAGGACCTTGCGAAGAGCTACAACGAAGTGGCCGAGACGGCTATAAACAACGGTTGGGAATACGACGACGAAACCGTCGAAAAATTAGACAGGATAGCAACCGTCATAGAAACCATAAACGCGGGGATAGTTGCGCCGGAAACCTTTACCGAAGGTCAGATAGAGGTGCTGACGGACAGCGCGATGGAGTTCGCAAAAACCTTGGAAGAACTTAAAAAAATCGTTTCCGAGGAATACGAATTACCCGAAGAAGAAAGCCCGTCGGAAGAAGACGGAACGGACGGCGAATAGCAACGAGCCGCCGGCATTGCTCCGCACATATTAATACGCAATTCAAAAGGCCCCCGATCGGGGGCCTTTCATTTGCGTCTACTCTCCGATGCCGAATTCGTCGGTTACGATTTCTTCGTCTTCGGGTTCTTCAACGGGTGCCGCTATAAACTCGCTCAGATATGCTTCCTCCGGAAGCCCCGCGATTATGGCGGGCAGATTGAGCACTATTCCGTCCATATTGCGCGGCAGCCTGAGCGATATTTCCTGAACGGTCTCCCGACCGTTTTGCTCCTGCGTAATCTTCAGCACCATCTTGAATCCGGAGCCTATCGTCGTTACGGAGCCTCTCTCCTTTGCGTAGAGCTTGGCAACCCTTTCACCCTTAACTTCAACCTCTATCTTATAGGGGCATTCGTAGGCTTTCCCTTCATATTCGAGCTTCTGATTGTCGAAATACACCGTGTGTCCTCTGCCGATAATGAACATTACAACAGCAAGAGCGACTACCCCGGCAAAGAAGGCTATTTTAATGAGCAGAGATTTTTTATTTTTCATTGCCTTCCTCCTTCTGCGCAAGCGCAAGCTGCCTTCCGAGCTGGCTCTTGGTTTTTCGTTTCTTTGCCTCGTACATTATGATGGCGATGGTTATTACCGCGTAGGACACGAAGACCCTGAAGTATTCGCCTATCATGGAGTCTCCGGTTATGGCCTCGCCGGCCTTGGGAGCCACTATAAACATGGTGTGGAAGAGCATTACGCCGATGAAAACGTTGCCTATTGAGGCCTTCTCTACGGAAGCTCCGCCGACGAGCAGCGCGGCTATACAGAACATACCTACCTGGACATGGGAACCGTAGGTTGCGATGTTGCCCATGTTCTGAAGGTAGATTATCATTCCGAAACCGGCAAATACCGTGGAAATAATCATTGAGATTATTCTGGTTTTCTCCACGTCTATTCCCGCTTCGCGGGCCACGTCCATATCCTGGCCGACAGCTCTCATGTCCTGACCGAGCTTGGTCTTTTTGAACCAGACTATAAACAGGCACATGAACGCTATTATTATGAAGGTGGCGACGGGTATCTTTACTCCGCCTATATTGAGCGGAATAAGATTGTCCAGCTTCTGTCTCATGCTGAGCAGGGAAACCGTGTTTCTGATGCCGTAGCCTCTGGGAAGCTTAAGCGAGTGGTGCATTATAGGGATGACGTTTCCCATTATATAAAGCACGAGCAGCTGATATATTCCGTTCATAAAGTGGCTGATTATGTAGCTGGTAACCATCTCGCGGCCCTTGGCCTGATTCATGATCTTTCCGCACATCAGACCCAGCCCTATGGAAAAGGGTATTGAGAGTATCATGGCCAGTACCATTCCGGGAATGCCCCAGATCTGCCAGTCGGAGACGAGTATAAGGGCTATCTGCCCGGCCATTGCGCCGAGGGTCATTCCGAAGTTGAGACCCATTCCGGCCATTATGGGTATGAGCAGGCTCAGCATGAGGAAGATGTTTCTACCCATTCTGGTGACCACCTCGTTGAGCAGATAACCGATGGAAAATCCGGACAAAGGTATGCTTACCGCACATATTACTATGAACATCAGCGGAACGAAGTTGGCGGAAAGTATCTCGCTAAAACTTTTTTTGCCTGTGGAGGGTGCGCCTAATCTTATCATCTCGACACCTCCGTTTTTCTGGTCAACGCGTAGAGTATCATGCCGTTGGAGACGATGATTCTTATGACCTCGCTCATGTCCATGCGTATGGCGTTGTTCATGACCGTCGGGGTCATGGTGACTATGCCCTGGAACAGGAAGGTTCCGATTACCACGTTAAGTATCGAAGCCTTGTTAACGCTGGCTCCGCCTATGAGTATGGCGGACACTGCCGGAAGCGCCATAAAGAAAGGCGCGTTATAGAGCTGTATAAATCCGAAACCCTGCTGGTAGACGAGTATGCCTACGGCGGCAAGCCAGGTGGACATTATTACCGAGAGCATCCTCATCTTGTCTATATTTATTCCGGCGGCTTTGGCGAAGGTGGGGTTTGAGCCCACTGCCGTCATCGCCGTACCCGTCTTGGTATGCAGGAAGGCCCACATCAGAAACGCGAGCAGCGCAAAGAAGAGTATGGCGCCTGTAGGTATGGACAGCTTGCCGATGTTTATCGCAAGAAACTTGGAGAGAACCTTATCGTAGTAACCCTCCAGAGAGATGGTTACACGCAGTCCCTCTCCGGCAAAGCCCCATACCATGTTGGGGCTGCGATAGGGCAGCAGCAGCCACATCATGCACATGAAGGTGACCGAGGAAAAGCCGACATACGTAGCTATCATCATCTCGCCGCCCTTTATCTTATTGAGCAGCCAGCCGTAGCCGAAGCCGAAGATAAGCGCAAAGGGCGTAGCTAATACTATTGCCATTACAAAGCTCATGGCGCCCGTAAAGCCGAACTCTATGGCTAAAGTGCCGCCGAGCAGGCCGGATACTATTCCGAGCGGGAGACCGAAGTTGAGCCCGCAGCCGGAATGCACCATGGGAACCATGGCAAGAACCATTACCGCGTTCCAGCTGAAACGGTTTATCGTGTTCGTAAGCTGAGTGGTAAAGTCCGCCCCTACGATAGGAGCCGCTATGAACAGAGAAAGCAGGAAACCCGCGATTATAAGCCTCGGAAGTCCGAAGTTCTTGGCAAAGTCTCTGAGTACTGTCATCATATTTTTGTTTTCAAGTGTTTCGCCCATCTGTCCCTCCTTATTTTACCTGACTTACCATCAGCATACCGAATGCCTCGGAAGGTTCGGCAGCGGGGAGGATGCCGGCGATCTTTCCGCCGGAAACGATGGCTATGCGATCGCAGATCTGACGAAGTTCCTCCAACTCGGAGGATATCATCACAACGGTTACGCCGCTCTCCCTGTTGAATCTCTTAAGAGCGTCCAGAACCAGAGCCTTGGCGCCGACGTCTATGCCGCGGGTAGGCTCCGATACAAAGAGGAATTTGGGTTCCAGGGCGAAAGCCTTTGCGAGGCACACCTTCTGCTGGTTTCCGCCCGACAGTTCTTTGGCATTCTGCTTGGAACTGGTGCACTTTATCTGAAGCTCGTCTATATACTTTTGCGTCACCTTATGTATGGCCGCTTCGTTTCTCCACTTTATAAGGCCGCCTAAATAGTGATGCAGGAACTTGTTCTGTACCTGCATCGCCGGGAAGGCTATGTTCCACTCCAGACTTTCGTCGAGCAGCAGGCCCACTCCGCGTCGGTCTTCGGATACGAAGGCAAGGCTTGCGTCGAGGCAGCGGCGGGGATTGTTTAACGGTATGGCTTCGCCGTCAAACTCTACGGAGCCGCCGGCTTCGTAGAGGCCCATTATTCCGTTGGGTATGCCTAACTTGCCCTGTCCGGCAAGGCCGCCTATGCCGAGTATCTCGCCGTCCTTTATGTCGAGACTTACGTTACGTACCGTCTCTCCGGGCATATCGACCCAGAGATTCTTTACGGACATTATCGTCTTCGCGTTCGAACGGTCCGCCATGTCGTCTTTGGTGCCCCTTTCGACATTTCTTCCGACCATCCACCTGGTTATTTCCTCCAGATTTGTCTCCTTTGCGGGAACTTCTTTTACCACGTAGCCGTCGCGCATTACCACGACCTTGTTGCACACGGCAAGGATTTCGTGAAGTCTGTGGGTTATGAAGACTACCGCTATGCCGCTCTCGGACATGTTCTTTATGGACTCAAGCAAAGCCTGGGCTTCCTTTTCCGTAAGCACCGCCGTAGGCTCATCCAAAATAAGGAGTCTGAGCTGATCTTTGCTGAGCTCTCTTGCTATTTCCGTAAACTGCTTGTGACCTACCGGCATCTCGTTGATGACCATGCGTTTGTCGATATCAAAGCCCATCTTGTCTATTGCGGCCTCGGATCTGGCGTCCATATCCTTGTAATCCAGGATGTTAAGCCTGTGACCGAAGATCTGAGACAGTACGCTTTCTTTTACGGGTTCGCGATTGAGCAGTATATTCTCGGTTGCCGTAAAGCCCGGAATGAGCGAGAACTCCTGATGCACCATGCCTATACCGGCGGCAAGGGCTTCAAAGGGCGTGTCAAATCTGACCTCTTGGCCGTCGATGAATATCTGTCCGCCGTAGCCGCCCGTGTCTCGTATTACATTCATTCCGAACAGGATTTTCATAAGCGTGGACTTGCCGGCGCCGTTTTCTCCGCAAAGTCCCAATACGTCGCCCGCTTCGAGCGAAATATTGATATCGGAGAGAACCTGGTTGCCGAAGAAATCCTTGCTTATGTTCTTCATCTCCAATAAAGGAGCTTTTTCATAAGTCATATAATATTCCTGCCGATTACTAAAACAAGGGGGAGGACGCCGGGTCCTCCCCTCAGATAATAAACTGTGTTTAGACTACTTGATTGTGAAGTACTTCTCGGGTACTTCAAGTTTTGTGGCTTCCATGTAGTATCCGGGATTGCCCATGATATAGGTATCCTGATATACAAGGAAGATGTTCTCGGACTTTACGCCTGTCGTAGCGTCGGTGTAGGTGGAGCCGTTCCACTCGGCACCGGGGGAGAATACGGCGTAGGCCTTTGCGATATCGTCGATGTCGCAGAGCTCGCTCTCGCCCTTGATTACGTTAAGAGCGTGCTGGGCAAGACCGGCGGATACGGTGTATCCGTAGGAGAAAGCCCAGGTTCCGAATCTTCCGGCACCGTCCTTTTCGCAGACAGCCTGCTCAACTCTGGCAAGAATCTTGGTGAAATCTCCGGCCTCGGCAGTGAGGTCGATTCCCAAAGCTCCGGGATATCCCATGAGCGGGGAGGGAAGGTCGGCTTCGATGAAGAATCCGCCGTACTCGAGCAGCTGCTTGATCAGAGGCTCGGTGTGGGCGTCGTTGGTGCAGAAGTAGGCGGAGTTGGTGCCGTACTTCGCTATCCACTCGGGAGCCTTCTCGAGAATATAGGCCTGAGCTCCGGCGACTCCTACGTCGGAAGTCGGGTCGGGTGCGGTCTCGAGCACGAATTCCATTCCGAACTCTTCGCAGGTAGCCCTCATGATGGCTACGCGGCGGCTCATGGTCTCATAGGCCATGTGTCTGGGGAAGGAAATGTGTACGAAAGTGTCGCAGCCCAGCTCGTGAGCGGTATTGACCATGAGATAGCCGCGGGCGACGAAGTCGTTGTTGCAGACGAGGTCGGCAGCGCTGCTGATCTCGGGAAGGTCCTCGTGGGATTCTCCGGCGATGCAGAGGATGTCGGGACGCTTCTCTTTAATCTGACGGAAAGCCTCGGTTGTTCCGGGGACAGCCTGGTTGACGATGATGGCCTTCATGTCGGGGTCGTCGGAGAGGTTCACGATGGTCTGGATGGTAGTCTCAAGCTCTTCGGTGAAGTTATCCGGATAGATGGCCAGAATTACGTTCTCCGCGCCATACATTTCCTGGAAAAGCTCGGCTCCTCTTCTATCATCTTCGCCCTGAGAAACAGAACCGGTGACGATTCCGATGTGAATAGCTGCCTCTTCCTCCTGCGGCTTTTCGCCGCAGCCGGCTAAAAGCGCCATCGCCATGATAAGGCACAGCAGTAAGCTTAGAATCTTTTTCATGAATAATACCTCCTGAATTCACAAAACGTGCACAAATTTAACTTGTGCACCTTGATTATTATAATTTCTTTACATAAAAAAGTCAAATGTAAATCTTATGTAAATTTTATGAGGGGTTATTCTCGGAATATTGGCGGGACTTATTGACAATTCAAGCAGAGCGTCAGCGCAACTATATACATATTCATTATGCATGCTTGTTCCGCACTCACGCTTAGAACATTTTAAAAATAAAATAAGGGAATTCTTACACTTTGAGAATCATAAGGATATGCCGTATTTCCTCTTCTCGGCCAATATTTTTTCGCCGCAAAACCTTGCCATGGCCAATGTATTGCTACCGTTCGATGATAACAATACCACATACATTCCGGACCCGATGCTTTCGATATCACCGGGAAAGGCCCAGTAATCGCTGTCGTTGCAGATATCTTCATCTGTTATTTTGTACATTTCGAAATTATTAGCGCAAATATCCATCGCGGTCATGCCCATAAGAACTTTCGTCATGGAAGCGGGGTTAAATTTCACATCTGCTCCTTGAGAAAAGATAGGCATTATATCTCGGTTCTTAAAAAATACCGATGGCGTATTTTCCGGCAATAAAGCCGCCGCAGCGTAATCGGCATAACTGACCGACAAGCCGTCGGTAGAACCACCGTTGATTGCCTTTGAACAAATGTCAAGAAGCTCTATTATAGCGTTCTTGCGATACTGCATTCCCGGCGTTCTGCCCACGGATACGTTCGCCACCACGGCAAGAACATTGCGTCCGCATACCTTGCAATACGCCATATATGCAAAAACTCTGTTTTCTCCGGTACTCCATCCTCCGCCCTTTCCCGCGTAGACAATATGAGGGTTAGCCTTCCCCGGATGAATCATATTATAGGCATAGTCAAAATCGGCCTGCAAATCCCACTTAATTGCCACGTCCCGTTCATGCTCGCCATAGATATGTACATCTGCTATACCTTTTGTGCTGAGAACATCCATTATGTACGCATTGCCGTAAGCATGAATACCAAGCTTTAAAATATCCATGCATGTGGTCTGATTATACCCGAAAGCCTTCCCGCCATAGGGGTTGACGAAAATGCTGTCGCTCATCCCAAGCTGTGCTGCCTTAAAATTCATGCGCTTCATGAATTCTCCCATACCGGGGGTCCAGGAGTATGTCTCAAGGTCATCATAAACTTTTATCATTAATATTATCGCCTGTTTATCATTACAATGTTGCATCGTCCAGAAGAAAATCTGTCCTGCTGCGGAAAATATCCTCGGAGCCCAACGATGCATCAGCCCTTATACCTTCAATTAAACTTTCATAATCGCGATTTTTGAGCGCGTCTATTATGGTTTTATGAGTGACGCTCGACCCCGCGTTGTTGACCGAATTATCGTAATAAACCAAAAATACGAATATCCTGTTGTGAATCTCTTCGACATACTTCTTCAGGTATTCGTTATTGGAAATGGCGGCAAGTCTCATGTGAAAATCCCGGTTCAACGCGGAATAATCCACTATGTTGAAGCTGTCGAGCATGGCAACCTGTTTCCTGTAATTTTCCTCGAGGTCCTCGATGTCTTCTTCCGTGACGTGATTTACCGCGCTCGCGGCCAATCCCTCTTCAAGGCAGGCTCTCGCCTCGTAGACCCTCCTGATTTCATCGTAGGTCGGCTTTATCACGAAGGTTCCCCGATTCGGAATGATATCGAGAAAGCCCTCGTACTGCAGCTGTGCAAAGGCTCTCCTAAGAGGGGTCCTGCTCACTCCGAGCCGACTTGCCAGCTCATCCTCAATAATGCGGTAACCCGGGAACATTTCCTTTGACATGATTTGAGCCTTAATGTGATTACATATTCTTGTTACTATAATGTTGTCTTTCAATGCGCGCCCTTTCTAATATATCATAATACCATTTGCCTTTAATGCTATGGAATAATAGCACGGCGTTCCTTTCAATTCAAGTACAAAATTGTATTAAAAAATGAACACCGATAAAGAAAAGGGATTCCTCCTGCGCACGGAATCCCTTTTCTCAGACAGCGAACCGTCTCACTTAGGAGTTTATAGCTTGAGTAAATCTTCTGTGCTGTACGCTCCGAGCCCAATCTTTTCGAGAGTTCTCGGGGCTTCGGCAAAATAGTCACGCCCCATTATAATCGAAACTATTCTGGTCATGGCTTCCATGGTGGGAGTCGGCACTCCTATGCGTTTCGCAAGATCCATCCAGAAAACCATAGTATATCCGACGTCTTCGTTGTAATAACGATAGTCGAGGCTCGACTGCGCCTTGATACCGTCAAAGCCCGGCGCCTGATTGTAGCCGCTGACGTAATTAGCCTCCGTCATGTACCCTTGCCTGACGCCAAGCTCCGGGTCACTGAGAATTTTCAGGCCGAGGGCCCTTCCTATTGACATGCGCTCATCGTCAACGGCCTGCATCAGCCTTCCTACCGCCGGAGTCACGCCGTCATTGTAAAAGAAGAAATTGCCTCCCGTCCTTTCAATCAGGGCCGCATTCAATGTAGTAACAGCGGGATGAATGACCGGGTTGGAGTTTTGCAAAGAGGTCTGAAATACGCTTTCCGCCTTCTCAAGACCCTTGTATACCGTCTTCATGGTCTTATAGACTTCTTCGTTGCGCTCTCTTGGCAAGCTTGCAATCATATACCCGGCAGGCAGTTTGTTAAAAATCGAAATCCTGGCCGGGCCTGTCACTCGAACAGCATATGGCAAGGTGGAAGTTTCGGAAACGCTTATACTGTCGTCACTCATTGGGATTCCAAGCGAATGTTTAAACGTGACCGCACCCATGCAGGAACCCGGCATAACAACGAAGCTCTGTCCTTCTTCAACGTGTGGCGCGCAAGCTTTCGCAAAGGCTTCCGTGCTGTATGCGGGCCCGACAATAAAGACCGTTTCGGCGCCCGCAAGGACTTTTTCTATATCCGAACCTGCATATGCGAGCTTGGCGAAGCCTTTCATCTCTCCTTCGGCCCATATGCCGCCGGCTTCCGCGATGGCATCAATAGAAGGAGAAAACTGAGGGAAGTCGTACATGTAAACATCATGACCGGCTTCAGCCCATTCGAACGCTACGGCGTGTCCTCCGTTGCCTGAGCCCAAAACCGCTATTTTCATTTACATCACCCCCGTTATTCCCAACTCCACTCGTAGCAATGGAAGGTAAACTGGCTGCTGTCTTTGACATTGGCATTCAGCCCCTTGGTCCATGCGTAAATATTCTGTCTATGGAACAGATATACATTCGGGCAGTAATCGATAAGATACGGTACAAGCTCGGCGTATATTGCGGCTCTGGCGTTGTCATCACCCGCAACCGCAAGAGCTTTGGCAAACATTTCATCCACGTACGGGTCTATGACTTGAGCATAGTTGTTGCCGCCTATGCCGACGCTGCCGTAATGGCACTCGGAGTACGAGAAGTCCGCACGATACGTTATTCCCTGATTCATGATGGCGAAGTTTCCGCTCTCAACGTCCTCGTCGGGTGTGGACGTATTGGATATGGCTATGGTTACTCCGATGTCCGCAAGGTTTTGCTGATAAACCGTGGCGATTTTTGAATGGCCGGAGAAAGTCTTCAGTTCAACGCCGAAGTCCGCCATGTTGATGCCGTTCGGATATCCCGCCTCGGCGAGCAGCTCTTTGGCCTTTTCCGGATTATATGCGTAGTCCGTCGAATCGCCGTAGTCTACGCCCCAGCAGTTGGTATCGCTGCACATAAAGCTGGCCGGAGTGGCATAACCGCTGGCATAGACGTTTATTATACTCTCGCGGTCGGCCGCATAGGCGAAGGCCTGACGCACCAGCTTGTTGTCAAACGGAGGCACCGTGTTGTTCATGGCTATGACCGCCGTATACATCGGCATGTTTATAGCTGTATTGTACTTGTCGTTGCCTATGAATTGCGATGCGGATGTCGGCTGACAC
>DAONZO010000015.1:0-11310 GCA_035406945.1 Bacillota bacterium
TTAAGATGCTTTACCCGGATATAAGCGTTCAGCTCCAAATCGGGGAATACAAAGAGATTGCCACCTGGCTGCAACAGGGCAAGATAGACTGCGGCATACTGGACATGGCCCACGCCGGGGAAGTGGACATGAGCTTTCTGTTCCGCGACCGCCTCGTAGCGGTGCTGCCGGAAGATCATCCTCTTGCCGGCGCGGATCAGTTTCCGCTTCATCGCATCGAAGAGGAGAATTTCATAATACTGCGCGAATTTCAGGATTTTGAGATGACTCGCTTCCTTGAAAAAACTCACGTACATCTGGGTTACAGCTACGAGGTGAACAGCGACTTTACCCTGCTTTCCATGGTGGAAAACGGACTGGGCGTGAGCATAGTTCACGAAACCATGCTCCATCCGCCGCGCTTCAACGTCGTGGCTCTTCCCTTAGACCAAACGGAGTATTTCGACGTCGGCATGGGTCTTCGAAAAGGCTCCGAGCCCTCTACCGTAACGAGTTTGTTTATAGAGCATATGAGAAAGGTTTTTCGGTAAAAACTCTTGAGGAAATCATTGTTCCAAGATTTATGAGCCTTGTTTTTTCTCCGCTAAAAAACCCTCCCGGACAGGAATCCGAGAGGGTTTTTTGCTTATTCGGCTTGTTGCCGTTCTTTTTTAGTTGCCTCCGGTGTAATTGAAGCCCATTATCTCGATATAGGTGTCGGTGCCGTCTATGGTGCCCTCAAAGGTCTTTACGTCGTTTCCAACGGTAATCCTTACGAGATAGTCCGTGGGTCCGTCCGACCAGTCATAGTAGTCGTAGATGTAGACGTAATACTCTCCCGGCTGCGGATCTTCGAAGTAGACATTCTCAACGAAGGGACCCACATCACCCTCGTAGGGTATCCTGTCGACGTCCAGTGTTCCGCCTCCCGCATACATGTTATAGAAGCATATCTCCTCTCCGGAGGGAGTAAAGACATGGAGGTCGAGGTCGTCCAAAGTGTTCCAGACCATGGATATGGTTATCTTTCCGGTGAGGGCTCCCGCTTCGCTCAGACCCGCTTCAAGGTCGCTGACGCTGACCTCGGTGGAGGGGCCCCACTCGCATATGAAGCCGGACTTGTGGCCGTCGTCCTGATTCGGCAGGTCGTTCCACCTCATGCCCGTAAACAGATGCATGCACCACTCGTTCCCGTTCTGGTTGTTCGGTTCTCCGTCCGCCCAGTTCGTGTAGATCATCTCTTCGCCGGTGACCCAGTTCCATGTGCTGCCGCTTCCGTAGCCGCCTATCCAGCCCGTGCAGCCCGGGAAGGCGGACTCTATAAAGGCCTGTTCCTCTGCGGTATTGATGGTTGCAAGGTATCCGCCCAAAGATCTGCAGAAGTCTCTGGCTTCAACCCAGTTCATCTGCTGCGGATAGTAGGCGTAGTGGTGGTCGCCGAAGACGGCCGCGTTGGCCGGTATGCGTCCTTCCTCGCCGCCGGCGTAGTCGAACTCTATTATTACTATCTCGGTTCCGGTGCCGTCTATGCTGCCCTCGAACACCTGACTCTGACCGCCTATGGTGACCCTCACGAGGTAGCGCGAGGGGCCTTCGTCGGTGCGGTCGCGGTAGTTGCGTATATATACCTTGTAGTGACCGGACTGCGGAGCCGCAAAGTATATGTTCTCCGCGGGCGTAGTCGTAAGATTGCTGCTGTTGGCGTTGGCGTCGACGTCTAAAACTCCTCCTCCGGCCATCTTGTTGCCGTAATAGATGTGTTTGCCGTCGGGCGTGTCTATGTGCAGGTCGAGGTCGTCCCAGGTGCCCCAGAGCATGGACACGGTTATGTCTCCGCTGCTGGCGCCGGCTCTTAAAAGAGCCTCGTCGAGGGTGTTCTCGTCCACGGGGGGCGCCGCCTCTTCGGGGGGCATTCCGGCGTAATCGAATTCGGCAATCACTATCTCGGTTCCGGTGTCGTTTATCTCGCCCTCGTAGACCGTGGACCGCCCGCCTATGGTTATGCGCACCAGATACCTGGTCGCAACCCCTTCTGTGCGGTCGCGGTAATTGCGTATATACACCTTGTAACGACCCGCGGGCTGACCGAAGTATATGTTCTCTATGGGATTGTCCTGAAGGTTGGAGGAGTTGGCGTTCATGTCGACGTCAAGCGAACCCCCTCCCGCGACCTTGTTGCTGTAATATATGTGGCTGCCGTCGGGCGTATCCATATGGAGGTCGAGGTCGTCGTGGGTTCCCCAGAGCATGGACACGGTTATATCTCCCTGGCCTGCTCCTGCCGCAGCGAGCGCGCTGTCCAGATTGCCCTCTGTGGGCACGGGGGGCGTCGGAGGCGCGGGGGCGGGAGGCGGCGGGTTGCCGCTGAGCGTGCCCGTGGTGTTGTTGATATCGTCGGCGCCGCCTGTGCGCGGAGCCTGTGTCCATTCGCTTATCGGCATACGCGCCGGTGGCGGAATGGTAAACATATCGTCGAAGTCGTCCACGCTTACATAGGCGTCGTCCCAGTCGGAGACTTCCACGGGGACAGAGTCGCTTTCGACCTCCGGTTCGGAGATCGCGTTGCCTTTATCGCGGCGGGTGAGTCTGTATCCTGCGACGCTGTCCAGTATAAACCACTGACGCAGGCTGGTGGCGTGGAAGCTGATGCGGCTTCCGTCCGGGCCTACGCTTTCGGAGGATATGGAGACCGTGCTCATTCCTTCCTCTATGTATTCGGAAACTTCTCCGTAATCCACCACCACGCCCTCGTCGCTTGCTCCCATTATTATGGTGCTTCCGCCGGGGGCCACGTTTACCAGAGTCGAAACGCCGGATACCGCTATGGTTCCTCTCTTTACGCGGCGGCTGAGCGTGTGGACGCTTCTGGTGATGCCGGTAAGCCCGTCACCGCCGTCCATGTCGCCGGATATCAGAACCTCGGTTGTAAAGCTCTCCGCGACGGTTTCCGTAACCTCATGCCACTCCGATATGGATGTGGCGGGGCCGGCATAGGCGTTGCGCATGGCCTGAATCTGAGAGTAGACCGAAGCCGCCTCGCTGCCGAACTGGGAGCCGAGCTGCGCGCAGCTCGCCACGCTCTGCGCCGCTGTCTGCATGTCGTTGAGCGGCGTCGCCTCGCCGTCGGCGTATGCTTCGTATATGAAGATGTTTTCGCGGGCCATATGTTTGTCGAGACCCGCCCCCTCAACTTTGTCGGAAAGCTCGTTTGCAAAATTGAGTATCTTGCCGGATACCGTTCCTATGGCATCCCATGTCTTTAAGCATTCTTCAAACAGGGCGTTGACCTCGGCCGGGTCCGCCGTCATTATGTCTGTCTGAAGCAGCTGCTCGGTGAGCAGGCGGGCGTAAAGATAACTCTCCGTACCGTGAGCGGTGAGCTCGCAAAGACTGTTATACTGCTTGGCTACCTTATTTTTGCCCGATTTAACGATGGCAAAGATGCCTCCCGCAACGAGCACCAGAACCAAAGCCACTATGGCTATGGTAAGGCCGGTATTTTTCTTTTTGGGCGGCCCCTGCTGATACTGCGGCGGCCCCTGATAATACTGAGGCGGAGCCTGCTGATACTGAGGCGGAGCCTGCTGATACTGAGGCGGAGCCTGCTGATATTGAGGCGGAGCCTGCTGGTACTGAGGCGGAGCCTGCTGATACTGAGGCGGCGTCTGCTGATGTGGAGGCGGAGCCTGCTGATACTGTGGCGCGGCAGGCGGCGGTGCCGGCTGCACGCTGGCTTTGCTTCCACAGTGCGGGCAAAAAACTGCTCCGTCCGAAATCTGTTGGCCGCAATTTGCGCAAAACATATTATTCCTCCTCCCTGGATACCCCTTCTCTGCCCGCAGGCAGCTTAGGGAAAAACGACTTTCGCGCTTCCCTGCAGGAAAGCCGAAAGTTTAGGCACAACTTATGACACGGAGATTATACATGAATTCTAAGGCTTTTGCAAATCTATTGTGTAAAATATACATTATTGCTTTCCCCGTCCTTGTTGCCTCTGTTTGACGCCGTGTCTTTGTGCTATAATGGTTCGGGAATTTTGAAAGGAAGATTATGAGAATAAGAGGAAACAACGATATTATAAACGAAGAGGAAGTGCGCCTCATAGCCTGTGCTTCGGATGCCCTCGCCCACCCCTCCCGCGTGGAGATATTCCGCTTTATATACTCGGAGAACATGGCAAGGCGCAACGTCTGCAACAAAGATGTCGTGGAGTATTTAGGCTGCGCTCAGGCTACGGTTTCGCAGCACATGCGCAAGCTGCTCATTTCGGGCCTTGTAGAAGCGAGAAAAAAAGAAACCTTCACTTATTACTATGTAAACATAGGCATGCTCGGAAAGTATCTCAACGCTGTAAAAAAGCTTAACGAGCCGAAAGACGAAGAGGGCGGCGCGGAATGAAAGAATACGGAACTATCAGGCTCGGCATCACGTCCGCGGGCTGTTTTTTAGGCGCAGGTTACGTTTCCGGACAGGAGCTGTGGAAGTTTTTCGGCGTATTCGGCGGCTTGGGCATAGTGGGGCGGATAATCTCTCTCTGCATACAGATTGTCTTTATGTATATCCTGCTCTGGCTGGGCAAAAACATGGAAAACGCCTCCTTAGACCGTGCCTTGGTGGCGCCGGAAAACTCTCTTTTGCGCTCCTTCGCCGCACTGTTTCAGCTTGTATTTTTGTTCGGAGTAAGCACTATAATGCTCGCGGGCGCCGGGGCATTGGTGGAACAGCTTTTGAGCCTTCCTGCCGCACTCGGGGGAGCCGTGTTTGCCGCTGTCGCCTGCATCATAGCATTCGGCGGCATAGACGGGCTTTCTCGCATTTGCGCCCTGCTGGTTCCCGGTCTGGTGCTTATGGCCGTAATCATCTCCGTCTCCGTAATCTCGGCAAAAGGCTTCAATTTTGAGGCCTCGCCGAACTTAAACGCCTCGCCCCTGCTCCCCAACTGGTGGGTCGCGTCTCTTTCCTATGTTTCCTACAACACTTTCGGCTCGGTGGGCGTGCTGCTTTCCGTCGGGGAAAGGCTTGCCGACAAAAAGACCATGCTTAAGGGAAGCCTTTTGGGCGTGCTCCTTTTGCTGCTCATATCCCTCTGCATGCTGCCGGCCCTTGGCTCAAGCCCCGAGGCCGCAGGCACGGAGCTTCCGATGCTGGCCCTTGCCAAAGACCTGCACCCCGCCTTCGGCTGGATATACGCGGGCCTGCTCTTAACGGGCATGATGGGAACCACCGTCTCTTTTTGGGTATCGATTACGAATTTTATAGTCACAAAAAAGCCGGGTCTTAAGAACCGGCGCAAGGAACTGATAGTCGCGATGGCGATTGCCGCCTTCGCGGTGTCGCTGCTAGGCTTCGGCGGACTTATTGGAACGTTTTACCCCATGTTCGGATACATAGGCTTCGCGGCCATGGCCGGCCTGCTGTATCACTTCGCTGTCGCTTCAGGAAAAAAAGCGGCTCGCAGCTGAGCCGCTTTCAGCTTTATTTGTGGTATTTTTCGTTCGCGTTTATCTTAAAGGCTCGGTATAGCTGCTCCAGCAATATTACACGCATGAGCTGATGCGGGAAGGTCATGCGAGAAAAAGACAGCCTTTCGTCCGCCCTTGCCAAAAGTTCTTCCGAAAGCCCGAGAGAGCCGCCTATTATAAAGATTATGCGGCTTTTCCCTTCCGTGCCGAGCCGTGCTGTCTCCGCGGCAAGTTCTTCCGAATCGAGCTGTTTGCCGTTCACATCCAGGACTATTATCCTCGCTCCCGCAGCCTTCGCTTCTATGCGCTTTAGAATCCTCTCGCTTTCGGCCTCTATGACCGCGGCCTCCGCGGCGGCGCCTCCGCCGTCCGCAAGGCGGCTTTCCGCAAGCTCCGTTATGCTTAAACGGCAAAAGCGGCCGAGCCTCTTGCAGTACTCCGCCGCCGCTTCCGCCCAATATCTTTCCTTAAGCCTGCCTATGCAGATTATCTCTATGTTCATTCGTTAAAAATTTATGTTCCCGTCCGTAAGAACCACCTCGACGCTCATGCTCTCGCCGTTTCGCATCAGCTTTACCTCCACGCGATCCCCGGGGGCATATCTTATGAGCATAGAATTGAGCTTGTTCATGGTGTAAACCTCGGAACCGTCCACTTCGTAAATTACGTCGCCGCTCTGAATTCCCGCCGCCTCGGCGCCGCCTCCTCTTGCAATGCTCGATACATATATTCCGCCGGAAACGCCGAACATCTCTTTAAGTTGTTCGCTGCTGTAAGCCGTCTGCGATTCCAGGCTTATTCCGCTTATTCCCATGTAGGGCCGGATGAAGGCCCCTGTAGCTTTTATCTGCTCAACTATGGGCTTGGCGTCGTTTATGGGTATGGCAAAGCCCATCCCTTCTCCGCCGCCGGCCTTGGCCGTGTTTATGCCTATGAGCTGTCCCTTGCTGTTCAGCAGGGGGCCGCCCGAATTTCCGTGATTTATTGTTGCGTCGGTCTGAATAAGCCCCTCCATGGTGACGGAAAAACCGCGCCCGTCGTTTACGCTTATCGTTCTATCCAGTCCGCTTATTATTCCCTGAGACATGGACCTTTCAAAACTGAGCCCCAGGGGGTTCCCTATGGCCGCGGCGTAGCTTCCGATGCGCATTTCGTCGCTGTCGCCGAGTTCGACGGCCGTAAGTCCGTCCACGTCTATTTTAACCACCGCAAGGTCGAGGGCGCTGTCGTTCCAAACTACGCTTCCTTCTACGGTTTGACCGTCGTAGAGGCTTACGCTTATGGACTTTGCGTCGCCGTCGTTAACCACGTGAGAGTTGGTGAGTATAAAGCCCGCTTCGTCCACTATGACCCCGGTGCCAACTCCCTCTCTCTCGAACTGACCGCCTTCGCCGAAGCCGAAGCCCCAGCCGAAAGAGAAAGGATTGTCGGAATAGTTCTCCACGGAAACGGTGCTTATGCCCACCACGGAGGGAAGCACCCTTATGGCTATGGCCTCGGCAATGCTTATATCCTCTTCCACGTTGATGTTAAGGGGCTGACCGCTCTGAATAAACGGACGCTCGGCCTTCTCTGCGGTAAAGGTCTGCGTGCCGACGGGCCTTTCTATTCCGAGTATCTTATTGAACAAGTCTCCCACGCGGCTGTCGCTGCCCGAAAGGCTCATGGCAAGGCAAGCCCCGCCGAAGCCCGCGCCCGCCGCTATTACCGCTATGAGTATTATGGCTATAAGTTGTGTAACTGCTTTTTTCATGTCTGCGATTCCTTCTTTTTGGCTTTCCTAAACCGAGTATACCGGGCTGATTTCGCTTCTCGGAAGCACTTCAACCGTCACTTCCTTCCCGAAAGCAAAACCTTCGGCTTCGAGAATGTTTTCCATTGTGGTGAGCGCCATCTCCGGAAAGTTGTTCTCTTTGCTCAGATGAGCAAGCAGCACCTGCCTGCGGCCTATTCCGTTTCCCCCGCCTTCCTCGCGTTCTTCTCGCTCCTCGCAAAGGGCCGAAGCCAGGGCTCTCGCCGCGCACGCGTTGGACAGGTGGCCCTTGTCGCTCAGTATGCGCTGCTTAAGAAAATACGGATACCTGCCCACTCTCAATATGCTTTCGTCGTGGTTGGTTTCCAGCACCAGTATATTGCTGCGCTTCATGACCTCGAATATCTCCTCGGTAATAATCCCGGTATCGCTTATGACGGATACGCATCTCCCCCCGCTCGAAACCGAGTAGCCCACCGGGTCTGCCGCGTCGTGAGAAACGGCGAAGCTCCTTACTTCCATATCCGCTATTTCTATGGCGTCCGTCCGGCCTATAGGCCTTGCGTCAAAGCCGAAATCGGAGCCGAGGACTTTAAGCGTTTCGGCGGAGGCATAAAGCACAGCCCCCGTCTTCTTCGCCAGCGCCGCAAGGCCGCGGGTATGGTCGGAGTGTTCGTGCGTAAGCAGAACCGCGTTTAAAGCGTCCGGGCCTATTCCCAGCCTTTCAAGACTTTGGCATATCCGCCTTGCGCTTATGCCCGCGTCTATGAGCAGGGCTCCGCGCTTCGAATATATTACATAGGAGTTTCCGCTGCTCCCGCTTGCGAGAGAGCATATTGCAAGATTCATTCAGCTTCCTTATTATCCAACTCTTGTATGAAGAAATCGTGTCGTAAAAATTAATAAATTATATTCTTTTTATATTCTTTACGAATTTAATCGACGAAGGCCTCGACCCTGTAATCACCCATGTTTGTTACGAACTTCCACGCAGGAACGGCGGTGTCCTCCAAGGTGGAGCCGTCGGTGACGAGCGGGTTGAGCCAGTATATGAGGCTGACTTCGCTGATTTCGAGACCCTGCGGCACATCGTTTCCAAAGCTGTCCAAAAGCTTGAGCAGAGCGTCGGAAGCGCTTATAAGCCGACCCTTGGTGTCGCCCTCGCTTTCCGGAATAATTTCCGCGTTGAGTCCTTCCGCGGCTTCGACGGGCACGCCCTTATATTCGTGCATCGGAGCTTCGGTCGTCTGCCCGTACTTAAGATAGACGAAGAGCACCGGCATTCTTCGCTCTTCGGCGGGAAGCTCCGCGTCCACCTTAATACCCTGCGCCTGCGCATAGCGGACAACGTTTTGCGCCGCAGCCTCGAGCTCGTCTTCTCTGTCCGAAAGCCTGCTCAGATAGAGGCTGCCCATAAACAGGTTGCTGATCAGCAGGGCTATTATTAATATTGTTTTGGCCTTTGACCAGTCCATGCCGCCCTCCTATTTGCTGAAGCCCAGAGGCAGGCCCTCGTAGAGGTCGAAGAAAAACGTCGAACCGTCGCTCATTTCAACAGCCCAGCACGGAACGAGACTGTCGTCTCTTTCGTAGCGATAATATCCCATTCGTGCGGAGACTATGGCATCCGCAACAAAGCTGAAAGCCTCGTCTGTGGTTGCGGAAAGCGCGTCGTCGTTCATAACTTTGTATATATGTCCCGCATTGCTGGCAATGACGTTTGCGGCTTCGCTGACAGGAGCGGGGTCTTTTTCGGCAAAGGCGCGAAGCTCTATGACGTTTCGGGCGTAGTATTCCACGCTTCCGGCGCTGACTCTCAGCTCTATCGGATAGCCGGATTCGGAATATATGCGGCGTCCCCGCACATAGGCCGCAAAGCTGAAGGCATAACCGCCGCTTTTCCCGCCGCCTATGCTTCTTGCTTCCGCGAGCCTGTAGCTTATGCCCTCCACGCCTTCTCCCTCCCAGCCGCCGCACGCGGCGACAAAGTTAAGCGCCGTCTGAAGGTCTCCGAAAAAGCCCGCGCTCTCGCCGGAAGTTTCCGCCTTGTATTCGTAGCTGCCGTCCGGCGTTGCGGTAAGGGTCTTCTGACCGTATCCGTACATGTAGGTTGCCGTTCCGAAACTGTCGGTTATGCGGCGCACAAAGTCGAAGGTGTCGCCGAAAGCGCCCTCCGCCATGGCCATGCGCACGGGTTCGGAGCCCGATGCGGCCTCGCTCTCGTAGCGACAGGGAGCCTGTTTGCTGAATTCTATAATTGGAAGCAACGCAAGGCTGGAGCAGCCTAAAACCTCCTCCGCCGTATAGTAGATTCCGTTGCTGAAAGATTCCTTGGGGACCGGTTCAAGCGGAGACAGGCGAAGCTCGTCGGAGATTAAGCGGTAATAGACGTCGTTTTTCTCGTCTATTATAAAAATGCTGTCGTCCGCCGCGGAAGACAGGCCTATGCCCGTCATGCGAACGGACTCCATTCCGCCTATGGACTCTATGCCGTAGTATTCGCAAAAGTCCGTAAAGGGCAGACTGTAACTCCAGGATAAAAACGAGGCCTTGTAGCGGGTAAGAGCCTCTTTGCACTGGTTTCCGCTTACGCTGTAAACACTCAGCGGAGACGCGGCAAAGGTCTTGAGCAGCTCTACCGTGCGGGCAAGCTCGGGAGCGGTGTCGCCTATGTTAAGCGTAAAGCTTCCGTCGCCTTCTCCGCAGGCCAGATAATCCGGAAGTATGACGCTGCCGCAGTCCGGTGCGGCAAATTCGTTGTTCCCGAAGGGCAGAATCCCGGACAGCTTAAAAGAAGATGTGCCCGAATCGCTCCAAAGCAAATATAAAAATAGTATTGTCGTTATGAACAATACTACCAGAATCATGCTTTTGAAGTTCTCAAGTATGCGGCGGCGTCCGTTCACGACCCCCTCCCAAATCTTTCCTGATTGTCCCGGCTGCACATTCGGCTTACATTAAGATGCTACCTGAACAACTTGCGAAGCATGTTTTGAACATACTGCAGTATTGAAGTTGTTTGCCCCTCGAAAATGTTCTGGTCTACTTTGTCGTCTTTCTCTCTTACGGCCACCATGCTGCTTACGGTCGATATCACTTCGCCGTTCTCGCCCAGGCTGTCAACCTGAACACGGTAGAGACCCGGCTTGACTCCGCTGAGCTGTTTGGTGTAAAAACCCACATCGCCGTTATTGGTGTAGTTTACGGCGGGGCTGAAAATTACTTCGCTGTATTTTTTGGCCTTGGTCCCGTTGCTGAGCGCAGGCGCCTCGGTGTTTTCGGCGGCAAGCCTGTACGATGCAATAAGGGCGATATCATCCGTGTTCATCTTTGAAACATCCACGGCAACGGCATTCCCCAACTCGTCTTTATCCTTCGCTTCGTAGACGGTAACCTTTATGCTTATCTTTTCGGTCACCTTTACGGAAACCAGGATGCTGTCGGAATATATTACGGCGTTCGCGGACGGACTGACCACGGAAACGGCAAAGGACAGCGAAAAGGAAAACAGGACAAAACACAGCGCTATTATAAGCGTTCTGGCAAGTCTTACCATATGACCCGTCCTCCTTTCCTGCACGCAAAATCGCCCGAGACTTCTCAGCACACTATATTATATCCATAAATTATTACAGAACGATTACAGCGACTTTAACCCGATATTACAAATCGTCGTTCAGGATGTCTCGCGCAGTTTCCGCAAGCAGTCTTGCCCCGTAAATGAGAGTATCTTCGTTCAGCTTTACATCGGCCGAATGCAGCACGGAACCCCTGTATCTCTCGCCTCCGCCCGCGGCTATCCAAACATAGGCCGAAGGGTAGTTGCGAGCGATAAAGGCGAAATCGTCGGAGACGAGCTGAGGCTTTTCGTCCGTGTTTGTCATGCCGCAGCGCAAAGCTGCCGCATTTACGAGCGCCGCAATCTTCGCATCGTTTACGCAAGCCGGGTAGCTGCCCGGAAAATCGACCTTCGCCTCGGTGCGACAGGCTGCGCCAAGCTTTTGGCTGACGGACTTTATTCTGTCTTCCAGGTATTTCTGCATTTCCTCGCTGTAGGTCCTTATTGTGCCGCCGAGCTCGGCGTATTCCGGCACTATGTTATGGGCTCTCCTGTCT
>DAONZO010000016.1:0-11292 GCA_035406945.1 Bacillota bacterium
GCCGAGATCTTCATCATATACCTGAGATGCCTCGTAAGTAACCTCTATCTTCCAGACCGTGTCGGCCGGGCTGTAACCCGAGGGTGCCTTAACTTCCTTCAGATACCAGGTGCCTGCGCCGAGTTCACTGGCCTTGATATAAACCTTTCCATCTGTAGTGCCGGTAGAGAAACTCTTGCCTTCTACGGGGTTTTCGCAATCCGCGTCTTCGTAGATCTGGAATGTAGCGAAGTCGTGGATAATAGCTCTCTGAACCTCTCCATCGTCGGTCTTCAGGATGGTGAAGCCGGGATCGATTATTACGGGTTGCGGGCTTACATCTCTGAGGTAGTAGTAGGTTACTATTACATCGTGATTTGCGAAGCTGCCTCCGTTGTAGTTGGTGCCCTCTTCTCGGGCATCAGCCTCGCTGTCCTTTACGGTTACCTTGTTCAATATGAAGCCTGCGGGAGCAGCCTTACGGGTGCCGGAGTAAGAGTCATCGCCCAGATAATAGCCCGGGTCGGAGTCGCCGAAGCTGATCCCGTTAGGATCGCTGTAGTCTTCATAACCGCTGGCAGGCTTGTCGCCCTCGGGGAACACATAGTTGACCGTCAGCTTGTACAGGTGGCGTACATAATTGAGTTCAATGATGTACATGTGGTTTACTTCATCCAGCGTGACGGAAACTACGTTGTTCGCGTTGTCTTCGTCGAAGACGAAGTCCAGACCGTTGTGTACGGTATATGAATCGGTGTTCGCGGTGATGGTTTTGTTTGCAAGCGCATCCCTTTCCTCCTTGCTAAGAGAAATGTACGCGCCGCCCTCAGTCAGGTTGACGCCTTCGTTCTGGTAAATAAGAGTGTTGGCGTCGGTGTAATAGGTGTAATAGTTTCCGATAATCTTATAGAAATAAGCCTCGGGGTCATTGTAGGTGTTGGTAACGGTGGTGTAAGGGCCGTCATCCGTAGGTTCTTCGCCATATTCGACGGTGTACTTGTAGCTGAAATTATTATCGTTATCAGATACGAAGAGTTCCAGCGTTCCGCCGTTTGCGACGGGAGTATAACCAATCTCGCCCTCAGTGCTTTGGGTTACCTGCACTTCGCGCACAGCGTAACGGTATTCTTCGCCGCTGGCGAGATTGTATCTGAGCAGGCCGTTGAAGCTGAAGCTTCCCTTTATGCCACCCTCGCCCTCCACGGGATCGACGGTGACGGGGTTTGCAAGCCCGGGCATATTGACCATCTGTCCCAGTGAACCGTCCTCGTTGACATAGTACAGGGCAACGGTAACGGGCTGTGCGCCGGGGTTCAGGAAATCGCCCTCGCCGGCATTGCTCATATCCCAAATCTTCTCACCTGTAAAGTTCAGGGTCGCCTGCTTGATGGTGTTGATGAAGTAATTGGGAACGTCATCCAGCCGGGTTGAGGTATAGCCGTTCACGCTCTGCTCGGTCACGGTGTAAGTAATGAGCTGCTGATTATCATCGTACTTGGGCAGATCGGTCCATGTGTAGTACCAGTCATCTCCGGTGACGGTCGCGTCCGCCGCGCCCTCAGCATCGGAAGCCTTCGGAACAGTTGCTCCCGCCGAGAAGCCTAAGGTTACTGTCTTGGGGAAGGTACCGTAGCCGGTAACAGCGGTTACGGGGCTACCGTCCGCCAACTGGGCGCTCAAGACAAAGGTCACATCGGGGTGCTCCGTCTCTGCGGGATCCACCCAGGTTTTGTGGATGGTGATGTCCGTTTCAGACTGCTTTAAGGTGTTGGTGATGTCCTTGCCGTTTGCGATGACGGTGGTATAGCCTTCAACAGCGTCCTCGGCCACCCTGTAGGTGAACTCGTATACATTGCCCTCGTTGTCATAGGCATACTTGGGCAGACTGCTGAAGCTGATTGTCCAGATGTTATCAGTTACAGCGACCGTTACATCGCCGTCATAAGTTCCGTCGCCGCTCAGTGTGCCGTCGGCACCGACAATTACGGTACCCAGGCTGACCTCATCATTGGCCTTCTGATACAGCGTCAGGGTGATGTCCTTGCGGGTGTCGTAAGCATTGCCGTTATCCACCCAGGTCTTGCTGGCGACGAAGTCGAACTCGGACTGTGCCAGCCGGTTGGTCACGGTGATCGTGCCGACTTCCGCGGTATAGGTGGCGTTTTCGGGAGAATAGCTTGTGCTGTAACCGGCCACGGTATTCTCGACAACCTTGTAGGTGTACTCAACGCCGTTTTCGTTATACTTGTCTACTGTCCAGGATTTGGACTCGTTGCTGTTGGTTGTAAAGGTTTCGACCTCTTCCCAAACAAGATTTCCGTCGGCATCCATCTCGCCGTCATTGCGCATCAGAATAATGGTGGCGTCGGGGTAGACTGTGCCGGGCAGAGCCTTCCATACCTTTTCTACTTCCAGCGTGATCTTTCCGGTTATGGTGTTGGTGAAGGTCCAGCTGTTTGCGTTGTCTGGATCCTGTACGCCTGCGCCGTTGACATAGCCGGCAATTTCGCTCTCGGTGACGGAGTATTGATATTCAAGCTCAAGCACCACTATTTCACCGGTTTCCGGATCAGTTTCCTGCTCATAGTAGTACTTGGGCAGGTCGGAGAAAGTGAAGGTTCTGGAGTCGTCAGCGGTCAGAGTTTCAGTGTCAAATGCTTCGTCTACAACACCACCCTCTGCGTTTTTCTGAATCAGGGTAAACGTAACTTCGGGAATCTCGGAGTCGATGGGATGCTGCCATACCTTGGTGACCTGAACGTTTATCTTATCCGTACTGGTATTCAGGGTGTTGGTAACAGTTACATTGCCCACATGGTTATCGTTAAAGACCACCGCATTGTTGCTCGTTCCGTAATCGTAGGCAACGGTGTAACGCTGCGGCACGGGAGATTCCTTAACGGTGTATTCATACGGCACACCCTTGTCGTTAAACTGTTCCAATTCATCAAAGCTAGCGGTCCATTCGTTGGCAGCGGACAGAGTAACGGACTTATCGGTCTGCGCTCCGTCTTGCCACAGCTGAATGGTTACTGCGTCATGGTTGGCAAAACCATCCACCCAAATCTTAGTGACCTCAATGCTCACTTTCTGGGCGCGGGTGTTGATTACATTAAGGCCATCCGTCGTGGAAGTATAGCCGTCAACATTGGTCACTTCTTTTATGGTGTATTCGTATTCGTGAACAGCGATAATCTTGCCGTCTTCGTCGCGAGTGAATTTATACTGGGGCAGTCCCTCGAAGGTGTGCGTCCAGACATTATCGGCTGCTGCGCTTACATCTTCACTTGTAAGGGTGTAGCTGCGGAAAGACTCTCCGTCCCGCAGCAGCTCTATCACAACGCTGGAACGTGCGCTCGCATCCGCGTCATTCCAGGTCTTGGATACGGGAACGTCTATCGTGCTGTCCATAACCGTGTTGGTAAACACGAAAGGATCTTCCTGCGTACCGCTTCCGCTGCTGCTGACCTGCTGGTAGGAACCGTTGCCCTCGCTCACCGTGTATGTGATGACCTGGCCCTGTGCGTCATATCGGTCAAGTCCGTCAAAGGTATGGAACCAGTTGTTAGCATCGGACAGGGTGACGGTATTACTGGTCGCCGATCCGTTGGCTAACAGAGTTACAATAACCGAGGGCTTGGAGCTCATCGGTTTGCCATCGATAGGCAGCCACTCCTTCTCTACGGAGACTGAGGTCTTGCCCGTGATGGTGTTGGTGATGCTCAGGCCTTCTGTACCATAGGTGGTTATGAATCCGTCGCCCAAAGATTGCTCCTCGACGGAGGAGACATAAGCACCGCCGGTCTCCTGATTGACGGAGGGAACGGTAATCGTGTAGACCCATTTGGTGGCAGTGCTCTTCTCACTATTATAGACCACAGGGTAGTTGGTCTCATCGGATGAGCTTGCACTGCTACCGTTCAGCGTCAGGGTAGCAACAGGTTCAGTAGTACCGTCCTGCTTTAAGTACACTGTAATCGCAGTAGTGCTTTCGGCATCGGGAACCAGCCAGTTTTTGGTCAGTTCAAGCTCAACAGGAAGCTGCTTCAGTTTGTTCTTTACATTTTCTGTGGGTATACCGGAGACCTCGCCGTAGCTCACGGCGACGGTCCATGTCTGGTCGGTAGGCTCATAAGTTCTGCCGCCGGAAGTGAACTCCCCGGTTTCAGACAGAGTGTAGGAATATCCGGAAGGAATGCCGGCAAACGCTACCAGACCCAAAGTCTGACCTTCCGTGTCAGTCTGAGAGGTGACCTCTTGTACAATGGTGCCCGCCGGCTTATACAGCGCATCATTGAGCAGATTACTCAGCTTGAAGGGCGCGCCGTCTAAGAAGATAGGATCGCCATTTTCGTCCTCGTGGTGGGCGATTTTCATAAAGTCGAACTCACCCAGATAGCCGTGTGCCTTAATAACGGGGAAGGACACCTCGGGTGTGCTGACATTGCCTTCGGCGTCAGTGTATTGATATTTCAGAGATGCGTTACCCACGTTGTATTCCGCGGCAGCGGCGTGGCCGGAATCATCCCAGTCCAAAAATCCATCGATGTTGTTATTCAGACGAACCTGATAGGACAGGGTATACGTCGTGGTTCTGTTAGCTTCATCCTTTACGTAAGTCGCCTGGCTCAAATCCCACTGAATCTGATTTCCGGTGACACTTGCACCGTTAAAGGACTGGACCAGAACGTTTTCATTGTTGAAGAAACCGATATGAGTATACGCCCCATTGTTTACTTCGCCGGTGAACTCACCGATGGAGGCGGTGACTCCGTTGGTGCTGGTGCTTGACTGGTTGGTTTCAGTCAGAATATTGACGAAAGCATCAATCAGCGCCTGAGCGTTGTCGGCGTCATACACGGCGGTAGAACCGCAGCGTTGATAATCATCACCCGGCTGCGGGCTTCCCAGCCAATCAGTGATTAAAACATTTCTCTGACCGCCTCCGTTTCTTGCTACCGGAACGGTAGCGCCGTTCAATCCGTAGGCGATGGAGTAAAGCTCCGCGCCGGTGGCGGTCACTTTCGCGCAACTTTCCTGCGCGTGAGAGGTCGTATATACATTCGCATAGTTTCCGGGTCCATATTCATTGCCATACGAATCGAGATAAAGAGTGGGTCTTCCATCTGTCAGTAACACACAGAATCGATTATCAATGCTGCCGATGGATGCACCGTAGGTGGTGGTGTTCAACAGCTCCGAAGCGTACAACATGCCCGCGTCGGTGTTTGTTCCGCCGCTGGCAGTAATCTGATTTCCATTAATCAGATTAGTAACATAGGTCAGCGCGGCCTGATTGTTCACGTTTACCCAATGCTGTGTACCACTGGCGGCGCTCAGGTCCCATTTTTTCGTCTGACTTTTGCCGGCAAACGTTACCAGGGACACCATGCGGGGGCTGTCGTAGAAGTTGCCGTTTTCATCCTTGGCATAGCTGTTCAGGAAGCTGACAAGGGCCGCCTTCGCGGCTGTTAGACGGCTATGTTCAGTTTTCACTTTACCGGAATACTTACACGCATAGGTATGGTAATCACCATAATCCTCACCGCATTCCGAACAGTAGCGCATAGATCCGGAAGTATCCAGCACCAGCGATACCGCGGCGCTGGAGTTGGTGACTTCTATCTCGCCGTCCTTGGTCACCACTTCCATGTTCACATTGAAGAGGTTTTCGGTTCCGGTGGCTTCCAGGGTGCGGGTGAGCTTTACGTCCCAGTTTTCGGAACTCCCCTCTCCTCCGGTACCGGTGTAGTAGACGGTGCCGCCGTCCAATCCCGGGGAAATCTGCTTGGCTTTCTGTGTGGCCGCAGGATTCCCGGAACTATCGGCTCTCGCCGTCGTTACGTTGAGCTGAACCAGGCTGAGGCACATAATTACTGCCATCAGCAGAGAAAGCCATCTCCTTCCTGATTCCGTTAATGTTCTTGCCTTCATTTTCTTTCTCCTTCTTTTAAAAGTGAGTGAAAAATTCGGCGGCCGGCTGACATGGCCCCTCCTTAGGCTTTAGTCCCTTGGCTTTGTGTCGCGCCCTTTCGGACGGTTTACCTTTATCGTTTATCGGGTGATAAAAATAATTGGATGTGAGTGATAACTGTCTGTTTCGCGGCTATGCGCGCCGCGCTTCGGGTTTAACTTGCTTTGAGGGCACTGTCCATAAGACAGATAAGCTCCAACACGCTTCGGAAACTCTCTTCCGCCCTGCCTTCCGTCCAGACTACCGAGCCTTGCCAGCTGGCGTTCTGCCGGAAGAGTACTTTTACCGCAAAGGTGGCGAGGGCGCCGTTTTGGGGGGCCGCGCCGGCCGCGGGAGCGTCGGGCGGAGGCGTCTTTGCGAAAGTCCTTACCGCGTTGAAGGATTGCGGCAGTTTCATTTCGTTCAGGATGTCCTCCATGCCCAGCAGCAGTTGGGTAAGGCTGCCGAAGCTTTGGGCTTCCGTCATATATGGGTTGTAGAAGCTGCCCTTAGGCTCTCCGTCCGCGTAGGAGTCCACGCAGATTACGGTGGTTCTGTACTCGTTTCCGAATACGCGTTCTTTTTCTATCAAGCTTTTACCTCCTCTCCACAGTTGTTTTGTTTTATACCGCAGTATAACAAGGGAGAGTTACAGCAATGGTTATATTTATGAAAAACTTGTGCAAAATTTAAACTTTTATGGATTTTCTCCCGAATTTCCTCCCGATTCATCACCCGCGCCTTCTTCGGAGCCTTCTTCCGGTGGGTTTTCGGAGGCTTCCGTTATCACGGGAAGTCCGCTCATGCCGTCGAGCACGACGTAGCCGGTCGCCGGGTCTACCTCGTAGACAAGTCCGGGCGGCAGGGGCGGCCAGTCTTCGGGCGGGGCGTACTTCCAGGCCATGCCCGCGAAGGGGTCGGTCACGGCTTCTCCGCCGTCCAGACGGTGGAGAACGCCGTTGTCGTCCGCGACGCAGTGATTCCCGACGGCGTCGTAGACTATCATGCGGCCGTCCTCGTTGCGAAGAGGCCTGCCGTCTTCGCCTATCACCGCCATGTTGCCCCAGATGTCGATGATGTTGCCCCAATCGTCATATATGTACTCCGGCTCTATCTCCTGATAGGTCATGCCGGCGTAGAGCTTGCTTCCGTCCTCGTACAGGGGCGATACAATATAAGTAAGAACATCCGGGTTGTGCAGGGGGCAGTAGAACTCCGGCACATCGTAGACGGCGTCGGGTATGGAATCCAGACGCAGCTTATTAAACTGATACTCCACCATCATGGCTTCCCAGGAACGTCCGCCGGGCCTTATTACACAGATTTTGTTTACAACGTCCGAGCAGAAAGGAGTCGCGAGGTAGCCGCTGTGCCTGCACACGGGAACCAGCATGTGCGCGTCGTCGTTTTCCGTCGGTTCCGTTCCTTTAATGAAGTAGTCGCTTATCCTTATATTTTCTCTGGGGTCGAGGTCCGTAAGCTCTCCGGGGAATTTGCCGGAGCAGCGGTCCACGGTGGCGCTCACAAAGTAGGCGGGGTTCATATTGAAGCTGCCTCGTTCGTCCAGGGCGCCCACCCTTTCCATTATCGAAGCCCAGAGCTTGCTGGCGGCGGACGAGCCGCTGTCGAGCGGTATGTTTACGTCGTTGCCTATCCATGTGGAGGCGGAATATTTGGGGGTAAGTCCGCAGAACCATATATCGTAGCGCTCGGAGGTCGTTCCTGTTTTGCCCGCGCTGGGCTGGCTCGTGAGTCTGGCGGCGCTCGCGAGGCCGTTGGTGACTACGGTGCGCAGTATGTCCGTCATGAGCTGGGCGACGGATTCGTCCATCACCCTGACGGTCTCCGGATTCCTTCTGTCCAATATCACGTCTCCGCGCTTGTTGGTTACGGTCGTATAGGGCGCGGGCGGCGTATAGACGCCGTCGTTTACGAAGGTGGCGAAGGCGGCGGTCATTTCCAGGGTGGAAATGCCGCGGGTCATGCCGCCGAGGGCGAGAGCCGAGGCGTTGATGTCGTTTACGGGCCCGTCCTTAACGAGGCTCGTTACGCCCATGTTTTCCAGAAATTCTATGGACATTCCGGGCGGAAGCTGCATATACATGTTTACCGAGCAGGCGTTTATCGACTGCTCTACGGCGTTGCGCAGGTTCGTCATTCCGCGGTAGCCGCTGTACCAGTTCTTGGGCCAGGGCTGGTTGCTGAGGGATATGGGTATGTCGTCCAGCGGGGTGACCGTGGTAAAGTTGCCGAGCCCTTCAACTCCGGCCTGCAGCGCCACGGAATAGACGGCAAGGGGCTTTATGGCGGAGCCGGGCTGACGCGGGGCGGTTGCCCTGTTGTAGAGCAGCTTGCCCTCTATGCCGCGGCCTCCCACCATTCCGACTATGGCTCCGCTGTGGTTGTCTATGACCACCATGGCGGACTGGGGCTGCATAACTCTCTGAGAGAGATTATAGTACTTGGGCGGCACCCTGAGGCTTCCGTCTTCGTTTTTAACAAAGGCGTCGGGCTTTTCGCTGAAGAAGGCGGCGGAGATTATCAGGTTGCCGTCGTCGTCTCTGTCCTTGTATTTTACGGGCACGCTTATGTGGCCTGCGCGGCTGAACAGTATGGTTTTTGTGTCTCCGTTCTCGTTTACGACTATGTCGTCCGTCTCGAACATGCCCTTGAATTCCATGGTGTATTCCACGGTGTCGCCGTAGGTAGTCCTGTAAAAATTGAGCTTGCCGCCCTTGAACAGGAGCAGGTCTCCGTTGGCCTGCCATTCGTATTCCTCGGCGGGTATTATGTAGTTTTCTTCTTCGTCGAAGAGCAGCTCTTTGTTGTAGAGAATCACCTTGCCGTCTTCCGCAAGTACGTTGCCGTCCTTGTCTTTGGAGTACTTGCCTATGGAGGGGAAGTTGCTCAGGTTCGCGTACTCTTCCTCCATTATCCTCTGTATTTCGGGGTTTAAGGTGGTGTTTATCCTAAGGCCCCTGGTGTAGATATACTTTCTGGCTTCTTCTCTGCTTAGATCGTAGGCCTCCATAAGATCTTCCACGACGCAGTTAAAAGTATAGTCCGCAAAGTAAGAACTGAGGGTGGCTCTGCTGGTTACGGTCTTGCCGGGATTAATGCGCTCCCTTAGGGGGTCGTCCATCGCCTCGGCAAATTCCCTGTCGCTTATCTTGCCCTGGTCGTGCATGTTTATGAGCACAAGCTCTATGCGGGGCTCAATCTTGTCGTTGTAGTAGTAGACCCATGTGTCGTCTTCGCTGATTATATCGAGGCCTTCGATGCCGGCGGCGTCCTCCGGGCTTATGCGCTTTATGGGAGCGGTGTTGTCCGGTGACTGCGGCAGGGCGGCGAGACATGCGCATTCCACGAGGGTCAGCTCGGAAATATCTTTGGAAAAATAGGCTTCCGCGGCGGCCGATATGCCGTTGGAGCCGTAGCCTAAAAATATGGTGTTGAGATAGGCTTCCAGTATCTGCTCCTTGCTCAGGGCCTTCTCTATCTGCAGGGCGTAATAAGCTTCGGCAAGCTTTCTCTCCATGCTTCTTTCCGACATCTTTTCCGGCAGATAAATGTTTCTGGCAAGCTGCTGGGTTATGGTGGAGGTTCCGCTTATCTTGTCCGCCTTTCCGGTGAGCTTATAGAAGACGGCACCGGCTATTCTTACAAAGTTAAAACCCTTATGCTCAAAGAAGGTCTTGTCTTCCGTGCATATGAACGCGTATTTGAGGTTTTCGGGAATGTCCTTATAGGCTATGTTTTCCCTGAGGGCATCGCCTTCGTAGATATTTTCCATGAAGTTGCCTTGAGCATCGTACATGACGGAGTGCTCGGCAAGCAGCTCGTATATGTTGGTCGGGTCTATGGGAGGCAGGTCTTTGACCTCGTCGTAAATGTATCTGGCAACGAATACGCCGCCTACCGCAAGGGCCATGAGGCCGAGCAGGAAGATGGCGAGCACCAGCTTCCAGAAAATATGCCTCTTCTTTTTTCTCTTTCGCTTTCCGCCTTTTCTTTCCATATATTCCTCGTCGTCGTAATCATCCTCGTCGTCGTAATCATCGTCGTCTTCGTAATCATCGTCGTCGTAATCGTCTTCGTCTTCGTCGTAATCATCGTCGTCGTCGGAGTCCCTTTTGCGTCGCAGAAACGCAAAGAAGCCCTTTCTTTCGGGCTCTTCGTCGTCCTCGTCTTCTTCGGCGTCCGCTTCGGTCTTGACGGGGGCGGCTCCTTCGGGTTCTTTGTAGACTATTTCCTGCTGCTCGTGCTTCAGCGCTTCCAGATAGGCGAGCTCGGCGGCTCTGGCTTCTTTAGAAGCGATTTTTTCCTCGGAAACCCGCACGACTACGGTCGCGGCGCTCACGCTTTCGGAAGCGGGCTGCTCCGCCCTTTCTTTCGGCGCCTTTTCCGCCGCAGGCTGCTCCGGCTCCCCGGCTTCTTCGGCCGCGGGCTGCTCCGGTTCCAGAGTCTCTTCCGGCGCTTTTTCTATCGCGAGCGCAAGGCTTGGCTCAGCCTCCTCTTTCGCGGGCGCGGCAACGACCTCGGGTTCCTCGTCTTCGTCTTCGCTCAAATCCCTTTCGACGCGAAGCGCAAAGAAGTCCAAAGGCTCATCCGTCTTCGGGGCTTCCTTAATCTCTTCCTCCGCGGGTTCGGATTTTTCCGCTTCTGCTTTTTCCGCGGGCGCGGGTTTTTCCGCTTCTTCTTTTTTCGCAGGCGCGGGACTTGCCTTAAGGTTTTCCGCTACGGGCGCAGGCTGCTCCGCTTCTTCTTTTGCCGCAGGCGCAGGGCTTTCCTGAACTTTTTCCGACATCGCCGCGGGTTTCTCCGGCGCTTTTTCTACCGTTGCCGCGGGCTCCGCCGGAACTTCCGGCGCGGGCGCGGGCTTTGAGCTCGCCTCAAAATCGGATACCATGCGCTCAAATATCTTAAGCACTTCCTGTTCGTGCTCTTTGCCGTATTCTTCGCGTTTGTCCATCACTCTGTCTCCCCTTCAAAGATGTTCTGCGCAAAGCTGCGCGGGTCGAATTCCTTGAGATCGTCCATGCCTTCGCCCACTCCTATAAACTTTACCGGAAGGTCGAATTCGTCGGCTATGGTTATCACTATGCCGCCTCTTGCGGTGCCGTCCAGCTTGGTGAGCACTATGCCGGTAAGCTCGGCCACTTCCCCGAATTCCCTGGCCTGCGATATGGCATTCTTGCCCGTGGTCGCGTCCAAAACGAGCAGGGTCTCCCTTGCGGCCTCGGGGTACTCCCTGTCCATCACCTTGTTCATCTTGGCCAGCTCGTTCATCAGGTTTTTCTTGTTGTGCAGGCGGCCGGCGGTGTCGCATATTATTACGTCTATGCCCCTTGCCTTGGCCG
>DAONZO010000017.1:0-10783 GCA_035406945.1 Bacillota bacterium
AGCGGGTGCGCCTCGGAAATATGATAGAATGAAATTGCTGCTTTTTATCAGTGATCGCAGGCGCCAAAAATATTGTGGGATATAATGTTTTAAATATGATATATTACGTATATCAGAACATGTATCATAATTTTCGTGCGTTTTCATATAAGGAATAACTATGATGCAAATCGATGAAATTTTAAAAAACAATCTGATGTCTCTGTTCGACTTTACCGAAGATTATATGCTGGGAGATGTTGTTATTCCGCTGTACGGCAAGTTTTATATGCGGAATTCCAGATATGTCGGGTCAAAGAAAATCGAGATGTATGCCAGCACAATCTTTGAACACATGCTGTATTACAAGCATGAAGGCGAGTTTCTTACAAAAGATTTTGAGAAATTGGAAAAGACTATTATCGATAACTTCGATAATCTGCTGGAGATCGACGATGTTCATATGTCTTCGCTTATCACGCTTATAGTGGAAGCTTCCGGCGTCGCAGAGGACTTAAAGGATAAAATTAAAAAGTATAAGTTCAAAAAGACATTCAGTTTCGGGCTCAAAGGCTGGGCCGATATCAAGCTCATTGTTTTGGATAGAAGTGAAAATGTCGCCTATGAAAGCAAAATCGCAAGGGGTGACTCTAAAAAACTTAAGCTCCTTCCGCCGGTCCGCATTGAATAAAAACTTATGGATTTTCCATGTCATGCATAAGTATTCTCCTATATGCTGTGCTTATTTCAACTGTTTCCAAACAACCGTTTTGCTAAAAAATCGGGTCTTTTTTTTATTTTTAAACACAAAAACTATTGTAATAGTTTTTTAATTAACTATAATTATATGGAGGAAGGAAAAATATATATATATTATATATATATTTGTATATATTGTCGGAATTTTTAATTCACAAATGTTCCAATGCGCTTCAACCGTGACATTGGAGGAAAGGAGTACAAAATGAGTGCAATCGTTTTATTGGTTATTGCTGCGGTGGTGTTTTTATGCGCATATCTATTTTACGGCTCTTGGCTGGCAAAAAAGTGGGGCTTCGATCCGAGCAGAAAAACTCCCGCGCATGAATTCAACGACGGTATCGACTACGCCCCTGCAAAGGCACCGGTCCTCTTAGGTCACCACTTCTCCTCGATCGCAGGAGCCGGACCTATCGCCGGACCGATTCAAGCCGCTGTCTTCGGTTGGCTTCCCGTTTTCCTATGGGTCGTCATAGGATCCATCTTCTTCGGCGGAGTTCATGACATGGGAGCACTCTTCCTGTCGGTTCGCAACAAAGGCAAATCTCTCGGTGAGTCGATAGGTATAAGCCTCGGTAAAACAGGCCGAATACTCTTCTCCGCCTTCTCGTGGCTGACTCTCCTTCTGGTTGTTGCCGCATTCGCAAATATCGTTGCCAATACATTTGTCGCTTCGCCCGCAGCCGCAACCGCATCCATGCTGTTTATGATACTGGCTGTCGCCTTCGGTTTATACGTCTATCGAGGCGGAGGCAACTTAGTAATCGGCACCGTAGTCGGTGTGATAGGCATGATTGTTTCCATATGGCTGGGTAACAAGTTCCCGCTGGCACTTTCCGCGCAAATCTGGATGTACATACTTCTGGCCTATATCTTTATCGCCTCGGTGGCTCCGGTGTGGATACTGCTTCAACCCAGGGACTACCTCAACTCATACTTGCTGTATGCCATGATTATTGGCGGAGTTATAGGTATTATCATTTACAATCCGACTCTCGTAGCACCTGCCGTAACTTCCTTTACCATAGGCGAAGGCCCGGGCGCGCAATATATGTTCCCGATGCTCTTCGTTACGGTTGCGTGCGGCGCCATCTCCGGCTTCCACTCACTCGTCGGATCCGGCACAACTTCCAAGCAGCTCGACAATGAAAAGGACATGAAGCTCGTCGGTTACGGCTCCATGCTTATAGAGGGCTTGCTCGCCGTCGTTTCCGTCATAACCATCGCTTACGTTGCAAAAGGGGAAGGCACTCCGGTTCAAATCTTTGCAAACGGTGTTGGTACATTCATGACTTCGTTCGGTGTTCCTATGGAGTTCGGTGTAAACTTCACATCGCTCGCAATTTCCGCGTTTGCCCTCACCTCTCTCGACACCGCGACCAGACTTGCAAGGTTCATATTCCAGGAAGCCTTCACCAAAGAAGGAAGCGGCGAAAAGGAAAGCAAAAACATACTTACGAACCGCTATGTATCAACCGCGATAACCGTAGCTATCGCCGGCTGGCTCGGATTCGGCGGCTACAGCGCAATCTGGCCCATCTTCGGTTCCGCCAACCAGCTCCTTGCGGCTCTCGCGCTTATAGCGCTTGCCGTAGCTCTTAAGGAAATGGGGAAGACTTATCAGATGATAGTTGTTCCTATGATCTTTATGTTTATAGTTACTATCACCGCTCTCGGCTTCCTGATTAATACGCACCTGACAAGCGGCAACTACATACTCCTCTTCTTTGGGATTGCGCTGATGATACTCGCCATCATACTCGCCTTCATGGCTTATAAGGCATTCAATCGCAAAACATCGTTGGAACAATCCGAAACAGGCAAATAAAATTTTAAGTTGCCTATGAAGCAAAGCCGGTGCTATAGTGAAGTGCCGGCTTTTATATTAGGTATAACAAATCGGGGTAAAAAAGTACAAAGAGGTGTCGCATGGGGTTCTTGAATAATATAAAACTCTTTTTTGAGGGGGCTCTTGATTTCAAAAACAGAGCGACTTTCAGACTCGAACTCGCATACGAAGAAGAGATGGAGGAGTTTATGATACTCGCTTTCAGCGATATCATAGGCATAGACATGCCAACTACCTACTACGCATTGGAAATGTATCCGCACCTGTATTCGGAAATCGAAAGGTGGCAAAAGATGTCCGTAAACAGAAAATCCGTCTGGGAGGACAAGTTCAGCAAAATGGAAATGGATCCATAATTTTAAGAGGAGCAGACACGTGAGCAGAATTTTATTTTTCGGAGGTAAGGGAGGAGTAGGAAAAACGAGCTGTTCCGGCGCGTTTGCCTATGCAAGGGCAAGCGAGGGCAATAAGGTTCTCCTTGTATCTACCGACCCCGCACACTCCGTATCGGATTTATTCGAGAGAAAAATAGGCGGCGACATCGTAGAGTTAAAACCGAATCTCTACGCAACGGAAATAAATCCCGAAGAAGAAAGTGAAAAGTATTTTTCCAAGATCAGAGCCTCTATCAGACAGGTTTATTCCGTCGTCATAATAGAGGAGATCAACAAGCAGCTGGATGCCGCGAAACTCAGCCCGGGAACGAGCGAATCCGCGCTTTTCGACAGAATGGTGGAGATAATAAACGAGACATCGGAGGAGTATGACTTCATCGTCTTCGATACGGCTCCTACCGGGCATACGCTCAGATTGCTGACGCTCCCGGAACTGCTGAGCAGCTGGGTCGATGTTCTCTTGTCTAAAAGGCGTAAAACCGTCCGATATAAAGAAATGATAAGCGGAGATCGCAGCCTGGTGGAAAATGATGAAATAGTAAAAATACTGACGAGAAGAAAAAGGAATCTCACCAGGGCCAGAGAAATATTGATAGACTCAGGGAAACTGGGGTTCGTCTTCGTCTTAAACGCGGAAAAACTTGCCATAGATGAAACCATAAAAGCCACACGCACATTAAGGGATCACAACATCCCGATAGCCGCATATGTCGTAAACAGACTCCTTCCCGAGGAAGTCTCGGGCGAATTTTGGATGAATAAGAAAAAAGACGAGGCAAAATACCTCGCTTTAATAGAAAGCGAATTCAAAGGATCCAAAATATATAAAATACCGCTGCTTTCAACAGACATTAAAGAAGCTCAAATAGATGTGCTTGCCCGTTCGTTTATGAATAAATAAGTTAAGATGTTTCCACAAGATAAAAACTCGTTATCAACGCATAAAACAATTACCCACCCGTTCCGGCCTCTTTTTCAAGCCGATTCAAAAATTCTGATTCTGGGTTCCTTTCCCTCTGTCAAAACCAGAGAATACGGCTTCTTTTACGGACATCCCCGAAATCGTTTCTGGCCTTTGCTTGAGCGTATTTTTTGCGTGAAACTGAGTGCGGATATCGAAGAAAGAAGAGCCTTTCTCCTGCAACACCGCATTGCCGTCTACGATGTCATTTATCGATGTGATATCATCGGCTCAAGCGACGCCAGTATTCAAAACGTCATTCCCTCCGACTTAAGCCCTGTTTTTAAAGGGGCGGATATAAAGCGGGTATTCTGCAACGGCGCTGCCGCTTACCGCTATTATCAAAAATACCAGGAGCGGAAAACCGGATATAAAGCCGTTCAGCTACCCTCTACCAGTCCTGCCAACGCAAGATCTTCCATGGATGATTTGTATGATCAATGGAAGATAATAAGAGACTTTTGAGCTGAAAGAAATGATATGGCTTTTTATTTAAAGATATTTGGCAAATTACAGCTTATAAGGGGGCTTGCAGAATAAATGTGCCTCAACATAGCGGAACGGCAGCGGCGACTGCTGCTAAAGCAATAGAGCTCCCTGCGTATCCGCTTGGCAGATTCTGAGCTCCCAGGTATTTCTGAGTTCCGAAAGTCTTGGAATCAGGCTTTTCAGTTCATTGCCCTTTTTACATATCAGGAGCAGGCTGGGGCCCGCGCCGCTCAATGTCACGGCGAGGGCTCCGCTTTCTTTGGCTATGGCTATCAACTTTTCCGCTTCATCTACGAGTGGAAATCTGTAAGGTTGATGGAGTTTGTCGTCAAACGCATGGCTTATGAGCTCGGGATCTCCGTTCGCCAGAGCGCTTATGCTTAAACCCTGCTGCGAGAGATTATATGTTGCGTCCGAGAGGCTGATGCTCTTTGGAAGTACACTCCTGGATTTTGCGGTGGAAAGATGAAAGTCGGGAATCAGCACGGCAAAGGAGAGTTTTTCGGAAAGAGCCAGCTTTCCGGAAAACGCCCTTCCGTTTCTCAGGCCCGAACTCACGAGGCCGCCGTAGAGCGCCGGAGCGACGTTGTCGGGGTGACCTTCTATTTCGGTCGCCATCTGCAACAGCTCGGATTTGGGGACATCTTTCCCGCTCATGTGCCCGGCGGCAAGCACCCCGGCGACTATGCAGGCCGCCGACGATCCCAGGCCTCTTGCCATCGGTATTTCCTGCGGAGTATGAACTTTTATGCCCGGACCTTTTGCATCCATCCACTCGAGGGCCTTTTGATATGCCTTTACCGCAAGGTGCTTCTCATCGCTTGAAGGACTGTCTTCAAAGACAAAGTGACCGTAAATATTCAAGGCGATTCCAAGGCTGTCAAAGCCCGGACCCAAGTTGCCGCTCGTTGCGGGTACGATGATTCTAAACATTTAATACCTCTGATACCGTTCGTTCCATATCGCTGAAAGCGCAGACCCTGTCCTGGGTGACGGGCGCGCTTTTGAGTTTTTGCATGGCCTGCGGAACGGAAAGACCGGTTTTTTTGCTGAGAAGCTCCATGTCCTCAAAGGGGTCTTTTCCGGTTTTCGCGCCAAGACTTTCCAGTACAAAATGCGGGAATTTATAGGGACTGGCCGTAGAGACAACTATCCCTCTTTCTTTTCTCTTATGCAGCAGTGCGGAAGCGACCGCCGAATGCGGGTCTAAAACTATTTTTTCTTCATTCCACATGCGCAGTATTTCTTCTCCGGCTTCCGCTTCGGAAATACGTCCGGAAGAAAAACCGTCCATGCTTCCCTGCCAGAAGAAGCGCCTTTTGTTTTCTAATTGCCGCATCGCGGAGCGCACGGCTTCCGCTCCGCCTTTTTCAAAGAGCAGTCTTTCGAGATTACTGCTCACGAGTATGTCCATGGAGGGTGAATTGGTGAGGATAAGCTTTCTGCCCGCATCATAATTTCCCGTCTTAAAAAAGATGTCCAGAACGTCGTTCTCGTTGGTGGCAACCAAGAGCTCTTCGATTGGAACGCCCATTCCGCCTGCCCAATGGGCCGCGAGTATGTTGCCGAAATTACCCGTAGGCACGCAGAACCTTAAGGGCATATCTTCCGCATGGATTGAGGCGTATACGTAGTAAACGACCTGTGCCAGAAGCCTGCCGAGGTTGATGGAATTTGCGGAAGCTAATTCATAATCGTGCTCCGACAGCTTTGCGCGAAATTCCGTGCTTGCAAGCATGTTTTTAACTCCGCGCTGGGCGTCGTCAAAGCTGCCCGCAAGACCGATGACAGTTGTATTTTTTGAGCTCTGTGTGAGCATCTGCTTTTCCTGCAGAGGAGATACCCCGCCTTTCGGATAGAAGACTATGACCTCAAAACCCTCTACGCCGGCAAAACCCTCCATTGCGGCTTTCCCTGTGTCACCGCTCGTTGCGGTGAGCAACAGGTGCTTTGAGCTTGAACCCAGATGCTTCTTAGCATAAGTCATAAGATGGGGCAGCAGGCAGAGAGCCATGTCCTTAAAGGCGAGAGTCGGGCCGTGGAATAGTTCGAGAAGATGAAAAGAATCTCTTTTAACGAGTTTTACGGGAGGGTCAATCGAAAAACGCGCATAGGCTTTTTTTGCCGCATCCGCCAGTTCCGCCTTTGTTATCTGAGAAAAAAACGGACTCAAAACCTCGGCGCAGAGCTCCGGGTAGGAAAGTTCCTTAAGATTTTCTCTGTCCGAAAGAGCGGGGAAAGACTGCGGTACGTAAAGACCGCCGTCCGGCGCGAGACCTCGTAAAATGGCCTCTTCGGCTGTTGTTGTCGGGCTATTTCCCCTGGTGCTTATGTATTTCATAATAATTCACCAATAATGCGATTTTTAATATGTTGAAAACTTTATCCGGCAAGCAGCCTTCCGTTTCTTGAATCCGGCGCAAGACAAAGTGTATCCACAACAGAGGCTCCTTTATGCTGTTATATTACCATAACGGCGCCGTGCGGAACAATATAGGTGATTAGAAAAATCTTGCAAAACATATTATTCCGCCTTATGAATTGTTCCGTACAATAATCTTAACGATCTTTGATATTGTTCGGCTCATTCCGAACAATATTTATATTTTACCTCAAATTTTCAAGTTTTTAGCGAACAATTGCTTACCAAAAGGCATTTTTGAATTATAATAAACACATCCATTAACAAGGAGGGAAAGATGAGAAAAATCGGCATAATAATGGGCAGCGACAGCGATATGCCCGTAGTACAAAAAAGCATGGACGTGCTCGAAGCCCTCGGGATTCCCTATGAGCTTCACATATACTCCGCGCACAGAACTCCGGAGCAGGCAAGAAGATTTGCTCTTGGCGCAAGGGAAAACGGATTCGGGGTCATAATAGCGGCAGCCGGAATGGCGGCCCATCTCGCGGGTGCCCTCGCGGCAAATACGACGCTTCCCGTAATAGGCATACCCTGCAAGTCGGCCTGCCTCGAAGGGCTGGACGCCCTCCTGTCCACCGTACAGATGCCCTCGGGAATACCGGTGGCTGCCGTCGCCATAGACGGCGGAGCGAACGCCGCCCTGCTTGCCGCCCAGATACTCGCGGTGGAGGATGCGGAGCTCGCCGAAAAACTCGAGGCAAAAAGGCGGGCCGATGCCGAAAAAGTGCTCGCCAAAGACGCGGCTCTAAACCTTTAAATACGCCGGGGCGCCGAAAAAGGCGCCGGTGCGGCGGATATAAAACAGCTCACAAAGCTAAAGGAGAATATCAAATGGACACCAAGCTGGTTTACAGCGGAAAGACAAAAGACGTCTTTGCCCTGGAAAACGGAAATTACCTGCTGAAGTTTAAGGACGACTGCACCGGGAAAGACGGGGTTTTCGACCCGGGCGAAAACAGCGTAGGCCTTAAAATGGACGGGGTCGGCGACGTCAACCTGAGAATGTCGGTCTTCTTCTTCGAGAAGATAAACGCCGCCGGCATATACACGCACTATGTAAGCGCGGATCTTAAGAATACGACCATGGAAGTCCTGCCCGCAAAACCCTTGGGAAAAGGAATCGAAGTCATATGCCGCTACAAGGCGGTAGGCAGCTTTTTCCGCAGATATTCCGACTACGTAGAAGAGGGGGCCGAGCTTGCGGCCTACGTGGAAATGACCCTTAAGAACGACGAAAAAGGCGATCCCCTCGTAACCAGGGACGGACTCGCATGCCTCGGCATACTGGACGAGGAGCAATACGACGAAATAAAGACCATGACTCAGAAGATAACCCGGATAGTATCCGACGAGCTGCAGGCGAAAGGCCTTATACTCTACGACATAAAGTTCGAGTACGGCTACGACAGGGACGGCAGGCTTATGCTTATAGACGAGATATCCTCCGGCAACATGAGGGTCTACAAGGACGGTAAATATGTGGATCCCCTCGCCCTCTCCGCCCTCTTCTTCTCGTAATGGACGGCTTTTTCGGAGCGGTCATAAAGGACCGCAGCGCGGTATTGGATGTTTTTTTCGGAACCGACTACCACAGCCATTTGGGCACGTCTAATGCCGGAATGGCCTTCTGGGATGCCGGAACCGGTTTTTCGCGCGCCATACACAGCATCAAAAACAGCCCCTTCAGAACAAAATTCGAAAACGACCTCGAAGAGTTTTCCGGCTGCAGCGGAATAGGCTGTATAAGCGATTCCGACCCGCAGCCGCTTTTGGTGCGTTCCCACTTAGGAGTCTACGCCATAAGCACCATAGGCATAATAAACAACGCCGAGGAACTGATAAGCTCCTACTTTTCCGGCATGGACCACCAGTTTATGGCCATGAGCTCCGGCAAGGTAAACTCCAGCGAGCTCGTAGCCGCGATGATAAACAAGGGTAAAAGCTTTAAGGAGGGAATACTCAACGCCCAAAGCCTTATAAAAGGCTCCATGAGCATACTCCTGCTCACGGACAAAGGCGAGCTTATAGCCTCCCGCGACGCGCTCGGACGCACACCCGTGCACATAGGCAGAAAAGAGGACGCTTTCTGCGTTTCCTTTGAGTCTTTCGCCTTCAGCAAGCTCGGCTACGACCCCTGCAAGGAGCTTGGCCCCGGCGAAATTGTGCGCGTAAACGCGGACGGCTGCGAGCAGCTCTCCGCCCCCGGAGAAAAGATGAGGATGTGCGCCTTCCTCTGGAGCTATTACGGCTACCCCAACTCCAAATACGAGGGTGTAAACGTGGAGCTCATGCGCTACCGCAACGGAGCGATACTGGCAAGAGACGAGATCATAACGGGCCGCCTGCCCAAGGTCGACTATGTGGCCGGCGTTCCGGACTCGGGAATACCTCACGCCATAGGCTACGCGAACAAGAGCGGAAAACCCTTCGCACGGCCCTTCGTAAAATACACCCCCACCTGGCCACGCTCCTTTATGCCCGACAATCAGGACGTGAGAAGCAAGATCGCCAAGATGAAGCAGCTGCCCGTTCCCGAGCTGATAGAAGAGAAAAAACTCCTCTTCGTGGACGACTCCATAGTGCGCGGCACCCAGCTTCAGGAGACCGTAGACTTCCTCTACGAATCAGGAGCTCAGGAGGTTCACATGCGTTCAGCATGCCCGCCCATAATGTACGCCTGCAAGTTTCTCAACTTCAACCGCAGCAACTCCGACATGGATCTGCTCGCGAGAAGGACCATACAGGAGATAGAAGGCGACGAAGGTCAGAATCACGTGGAGGAGTACTCCGACGCCTCCACCGAGCGCGGGCGCTGCCTTACAAACGCCATATGCGAAAAGTTCGGCTTCGAAAGCCTCGGATATCAGTCCCTCGCGGGGCTGATAGAGGCCATAGGAATAGACAGGGATAAACTCTGCACCTACTGCTGGACAGGAAAGGAATAGAAAATGGAACACTCTCACTCCGCGTCCTACGCCGAGGCCGGCGTCGACATAGAAGCCGGTTACAAGGGCGTCAGGCTGATGAAAGCCCATGTCGAGCGCACCTTTATACCCGGGGTGGTCTCCGGCATAGGCGGTTTCGGCGGGCTGTTCGCCCCCGACATTTCCGGAATGAAGGAACCCATACTCGTTTCCGGAACCGACGGCGTGGGCACCAAGCAGCGCATAGCACAGATTATGAACAGGCACGACAGCATAGGCATAGACTGCGTCGCCATGTGCGTCAACGACATAATCTGCAGCGGCGCAAAGCCCCTGTTCTTTCTGGACTACATAGCCATAGGGAAAAACATTCCCGAAAAGGTTGCCGAGCTGGTCTCGGGCGTTGCGGAAGGCTGCGTAAGAGCCGGCTGCGCCCTCATAGGCGGCGAGACCGCGGAGCATCCGGGCACCATGGCGGAGGACGACTACGACCTCGCCGGATTTTCCGTAGGAATAGTCGACAGGGCCGCGCTCATGGACAACAAGCGCATGGAGGAAGGCGACGTAGTCATAGCTCTGCCCTCTTCCGGCATACACTCCAACGGATATTCCCTGGTGAGAAAGGTCTTCGACGTTGAAAACCGCGATCTGAACGCCCGTCCGGAAGAATTGGGCGGACAGACTTTGGGAGAAGCCCTGCTCACGCCCACCAAGATCTACGTAAAGCCCGTGCTGGAGCTTCTTAAGCACGCCGACGTAAGGGGCATAAGCCACATCACCGGCGGAGGCTTCTACGAGAATATCCCCCGCGCGCTTCCCGACGGACTCTGCGCCAAAGTGGAGCGCGCCTCCATACGCATACCGGCGATATTCAAGCTCATGGCGAGGAAAGGCAATATACCCGAAAGGGATATGTTCAACACCTTCAACATGGGCGTCGGCATGAGCATAGTCGCGGCCGCGAAGGACGCCGACAAGGCCTTAGGCTGCCTTAAGGAAAAC
>DAONZO010000018.1:0-10714 GCA_035406945.1 Bacillota bacterium
GCTTCGAGCCCTTTGCGGAAAAAATGGGGCTCAAGCCCATAACCAAGAACATGATAAATAACTACGTAAAGGCCCGGATAGTGGAGGCTCCCGTAAACAAATTGTACTTCCGCCCGTCCGTGGCCATGGTTGTAGTGGTATATCTGGTCAAAAGCTGTTATTCTACGGAGGAGGCCGGTAAACTGATAAGGCTCGGCTTGAGCGTCAAAGATGTCGAACTGAGCTACAACGGCTTCTGCGACGCCATAGAACTCGCCGTGCGCGGGATTTTCGCCGGAGCGGACGAACCGGCATGCGCGGGTTCAATTGAACAGAAGAAATACATCATGGAGCACTTCGTGCTGTCTTTGGCCTGCAAATATTATGTAAATGCGGGTTTTCTGAGCGATAGCGAATCCTACCTTGATGAACAACGCGGAGAAAGCGATAAGGATGAACATAATAGTTGATGCCATGGGAGGAGACAACGCTCCCGACGCAATAGTTCAGGGGGCCCTGCTCGCCTCACGCGAAAGCGCCCACAACATAGTCCTCGTGGGCTTGAAGGAAGAGATCAAGGCCTGCGTTGAGAAATACGCTGAAGATGGCGACAGGCCGCCGCTAGTCGTCGGAGCCTCGCAAGCCATAAGCAACAACGAACCCGCCGCAAGGGCGGTGCGGGCAAAGAAGGATTCCTCCATGGCCGTCGGGCTCAACATAGTTAAAGACGGGATGGGCAGCGTTTTCATCTCGGCCGGAAGCACCGGAGCTCTGCTGGCGGGCGCTCTCACCGTGCTGGGCAGGATAAAGGGCATCAACAGGCCCGCCATATGCTCCGTATACCCCGTAATAGGCAGGGAGGCTTCTCTGCTGGTGGATGCCGGCGCGAATTCCGAATGCAAGGCGCGCCACCTGCTGCAGTTCGGCATCATGGGCAGCCTCTACATGGAAAAAGTCCTCGGGAGACCCAATCCTCGCGTGGCTCTGGTGAACGTGGGCGCTGAATCGAAAAAAGGAACGGCCTTAACGAGAGAGGCCTATGAGCTCCTGTCGGAAAGCGGTCTTAATTTCTGCGGCAACATAGAAGCGCGCGAACTTCCGCGAGGCGGCTGCGACGTAATAGTCGCGGACGGCTTTACAGGAAACGTGATACTCAAACTTACGGAGGGTATGGGCGAAGTCTTCATGAAAATGCTGGGAGCCTCCTCGGCCGATAGCGCGCGGGAGCTGGACTACACTCAATACGGCGGAGCACCCATATTGGGAGTTTCCAAACCCGTAATCAAGATGCACGGTTCATCCAACGCAAAGGCCGTAAAAAACGCCATACTTCGGGGAATCGACTTTGCCGAAGGCCGTGTGGTGGAACTCATAAAGAGGCATCTGGAGAAATAGATGTTTTTCGTGTACTGCGCGGCAGCCTATCTCTTAGGCTCGCTGTCGCCCTCTATAATACAGGGCAGACTTAAAGGAATAGACATACGCAAGCAGGGAAGCGGAAACCCCGGCACCACCAATATGCTGAGGGTTATGGGGCTTCAATCCGCCCTCATTACGCTCACTTTGGATGTACTTAAAGGCGTAGCGGCGGTAAGCCTCGGAAGACTGCACAGCCCCTTATGCGCCTACATCTGCGCCGTAGCGGTGTTTGCCGGTCACCTGTGGCCCTGCTTCTACGGTTTTAAGGGAGGGAAAGGCGTGGCTACGGCCTTCGGCGCGATACTTGCGGTGAGCCCCGTCATAGCCCTGAGCTGTCTGGCCCTCACCCTTGCCGTCATCGCCCTTAGCCGCTTCGTTTCCGCAGGCTCGCTGTGCGGAGCCCTGATGAGCCCCATATTGGCCGTATGGCTTAAACCGGATTTTCTTATAGAGGCGCTGATCATTACTGCTCTGATATTTATAAAGCACAAAGAAAACATAAAAAGACTGCTCGCGGGAGAAGAATCCGCAATAAGTTTCAAGAGGGAAAAACACGATGAATAAGATATGCATATTGGGAGCCGGAAGCTTCGGAACGGCCATAGAGGACTTGCTTAAAGGCAAGGGTTTCGAAACCTCGCTGTGGTCGAGACACATGGACCTCGCCGCCTGCCTGCGCGGCGCGGAATGCGTAATATTCGCGGTCCCGGCGCAGGATTTCAGAGAGGTGCTGACCAAGGCCGCCCCCTTTATCGAAGCGGACGCAATGGCGGTAAATCTGGCGAAGGGGCTCGAGATAAACAGCCGCAAGAGGCTTTCCGAAGTAGCCGCGGAGATAGCCCCGAATCTGCGCTACGTGGCGCTTTCCGGCCCGTCGCACGCCGAAGAGATAATGCAGAGGCTGCCGACCACGGTCTGCGTATCGTCTCCGGATGAGGAGCTTGCTCGCAGAGCCCAGGAATTGTTTATGACCGACTATTTCCGGGTATATACCAACGGCGACATGATAGGCACCGAACTCGGCGGAGCTCTTAAAAACATAATAGCCTTGGGCTCCGGTATATGCGACGGTCTGAAATTCGGCGACAACGCCAGAGCCGCTCTCATGACCCGCGGCATAGCCGAGATATCGAGGCTGGGCACCGCTTTGGGCGCGAGACAGGAAACCTTCTTCGGCCTGAGCGGCATAGGAGACCTGATAGTCACCTGTTGCAGCATGTACTCAAGAAACAGACGCTGCGGCATACTGATAGGCGAAGGGAAGACCCTGAAGGAAGCCGTAGACGAAATAGGCCAGGTCGTGGAAAGCGTTACCACGGTAAAAGCCGCCCACAGGCTCGCGGCGGAAACGGGCACGGAAATGCCCATTACTTCGGCCATACACAGCTTGCTGTACGAGGAAGCGGATGTGCGGGAAACTGCGGCCAAGCTGATGACCCGCTCCGCAAAACCGGAATACATCGAGTGATATTGACGCAGAAACGGCGCATTCTCCCCCGGTTTCTGCATTTTATTAGATTTTATGAGTTTTTATAAGCATAATGACTTGACTTTTGTCTTTTTAGTGATATACTTCTCATAATTTTAGCGAGTTTGCGGAGGTTTCATCGAAATGTACTCGGCGAAAAACAACGAAAACAGCAAATCATGCAAGCGCTTTGCGGTCGTTTCTGTTTTTGGTGCTTTTTTCTGGTATTTTTGGCATGATCAAAATAACCTCCGGCGAAACGAGCACCTTTAATCCATAATAATCCGAAAGGTGGGCCCCGCCGGCAGGCGGGGCCCGCCTTTTTGTTTATAAACAATAATATTTTTAAAGGAGAAATCAACGATGAACAATGAAAGAGAACGACTGGGAAGCCGATTGGGCTTCATACTTCTGAGCGCCGGTTGCGCCATAGGCTGCGGAAACGTATGGAAATTCCCATGGCTTACCGGACAGTACGGAGGCGGAGGCTTTGTGCTCGTCTACCTTCTCTGCCTGCTCGTTCTGGGGCTTCCCGTAATGATCATGGAGTTTGCCCTCGGAAGAGCCTCTCAGGCCAGCCCCGTGGGCATGTATCAAAAACTCCAAAAGAAAGGTCAGAAATGGCATATACACGGCTACCTGGCCTTCTTCGGAAACCTCTGTCTCATGGCCTTTTATTCGGTGGTCACGGGCTGGATGGTATACTATTTCGTGCAGTTTCTGACCGGCAATAATGCGGGCCTCGGCTTCGTTCCGATGATACTCAATCCTTGGATAAATGTCGGCTATATGGGTGCAACGCTTCTCGTAGCCTTCTTTATACTCTGCTTCAATCTGCAAAAGGGCCTCGAGCGGGTCACAAAATACATGATGCTCATGCTCTTCTTTCTGCTTATAATCCTTGCCATAAGAAGCATGACGCTTCCCGGAGCCTCAGAAGGGCTTAAATTCTACCTTGTTCCGGATTTTTCCAAGATAAACGGCAAGGTGATAGTGGCGGCCATGAATCAGTCTTTCTTCACCCTCTCGTTGGGCATAGGAAGCATGGCCATATTCGGAAGCTACATAGGCAAGGAGCGTTCGCTCATGGGCGAATCCCTGAATGTAATAGCTCTCGACACCCTTGTGGCCGTAACGGCGGGGCTGATAATATTTCCGGCCTGCTTCACCTACGATCTGGAAGCGGGCGCGGGGCCTTCCCTGCTCTTCGACACAATGGCCACCGTATTCAACAACATGAAGGGCGGCAGGCTGTGGGGAAGCATATTCTTCCTCTTTATGATATTCGCCGCCATGTCAACCGTGCTGGCGGTCTGCGAAAACATAATAGCCTGCGTCCGCGAAATGAGCGGCTGGAACAGAATAAAAAGCAGCATAGTGAGCGGCATAGGGGTCTTTGCCCTCTCCCTTACCACGGCCCTCGGTTTCAGCGTCCTTAAGTTTCAACCCTTTGCAGAGGGCAGCGTCTGGCTCGATTTCTGGGACTTTTTAGTGAGCACGAACCTTCTTCCCATCGGTTCCTTCGTATTTGCGGTGTTCTGCACCTGCGACCGCTGGGGCTGGGGCTGGGACAAGTTCGTCGCGGAGGCGAACGCGGGCAAGGGCCTCAAGATACAGCCCTGGATGAAGCCGGTCTTCAAGTTCGCGGTACCGGTAATAGTGATCGGCCTGTACGTCTACGGGCTTGCCACCTTTAACTGGAAGTAGCGTAGCCGCACAAAAAGAGGCCCCGCCGCTCTCCTCTTCGGCAGGGCCTCTTTTAATGCGAATTTATTTGTTAAGAGCTTCGTTTACAGCAACGGCAACCGCAACGCTCGCGCCCACCATGGGATTGTTTCCCATGCCTATAAAGCCCATCATCTCCACATGGGCCGGTACGGAGCTGCTGCCCGCAAACTGCGCGTCGGAATGCATGCGCCCCATGGTGTCGGTGAGCCCGTAAGATGCGGGCCCGGCCGCCATGTTGTCCGGGTGAAGTGTGCGTCCGGTGCCGCCTCCCGAAGCCACGGAAAAGTAGCTCTTCCCCTGCTCCACGCACTCCTTTTTGTAGGTACCGGCGACGGGGTGCTGAAAGCGCGTAGGGTTGGTGGAATTGCCCGTAATGGAAACATCCACGCCTGCGTGATGCATTATGGCAACGCCCTCGCGAACGTCGTCCGCGCCGAAGCAGCGCACCTGCGCACGTTCTCCGCTGCTGTAGGCTTTTTCCTTCACAACGCGAAGCTCTCCGCTCGCGTAGTCGAATTCGGTCTGAACGTAGGTAAAGCCGTTTATCCTGCTTATTATAAGGGCGGCGTCCTTTCCGAGCCCGTTGAGTATAACCCTCAAAGGCTCGCGTCTGGCCCTGTTCGCGTTTTTGGCTATGCCTATCGCGCCTTCGGCGGCGGCAAAGCTCTCGTGACCTGCAAGGAATGCGAAGCATTTCGTTTCGTCGCGAAGAAGCATGGCCGCCAGCCTTCCGTGTCCGAGACCTACCTTGCGCTCCTCGGCTACGGAGCCGGGTATGCAGAAGCTCTGAAGGCCTATGCCTATGGCTTCGGCCGCCTCGGCCGCCGTCTTTACGCCCTTCTTTACGGCTATGGCCGCGCCTGCGCAATAGGCCCAGCCGGCGTTTTCAAATGCTATGGGCTGTACGCCCTTAACTATCTCGTAGGGGTCGAAGCCGAGCCTTTTGCAGATTTCGCGGCAGTCCTCCACGGAAGCTATGCCGTAGTCCGCAAGGACGGAATTGATCCTGCCTATTCTTCTTTCGTAGCTTTCAAATAATGCCATCTCTCCGTCCCCCTTTACTCATGACGCGGGTCTATGTATTTCGCCGCGTCCTCAAACCGGCCGTAGTAACCGGTAGCCTTCTTCAGAGCTTCGTTGGCGTCCATGCCCTTTTTGATGTTCTCCATCATGGGGCCGACTTTCACGAACTCGTAGCCGACTATCTCTCCGTCGGCGTCCAGAGCGAGCCTGCTTATATAGCCCTCGGTAAGCTGAAGATATCTCGGCCCCTTGAGCTTTGTGGCATAAGTCGTTCCTACCTGAGAGGTGAGACCCTTGCCCAAGTCCTCGAGCCCCGCGCCTACGGGCAGACCTCCCTCGGAAAAAGCCGTCTGACTGCGCCCGTAAACGATCTGAAGGAAGAGCTCCCTCATGGCGGTGTTGATGGCATCGCATACAAGATCCGTATTCAGAGCCTCTAATATGGTCTTGCCAACCAGTATCTCCGCAGCCATGGCCGCCGAATGGGTCATGCCCGAACAACCCAGGACCTCCACCAGGGCTTCCTCTATTATTCCCTCCTTTACGTTCAGGGTCAGCTTGCAGGCGCCCTGCTGGGGGGCGCACCAACCCACGCCGTGCGTAAGCCCGCTGACATCGCCGACTTCCTTCACCTTTACCCACCTGCCCTCTTCGGGTATGGGCGCGGGACCGTGATTCGCTCCCTTGGCTACGGGACACATGTTCTGAATTTCTGTTGAATAAATCATGACTGTAGCTCCGCTCCTTATACCATATTTTAAAATATATGACTAAACAAGATAATACGTTTTTAGCCCGCCGGCGTCAATATCTAAACGAGCACCTGAAGGCCGCCGTCATCCGAGTCGAAGTAGGAACCGAGCTCGGAGGGGGCGAATATTCCTTTGTCGGTGACGACGCCCGTAACGAGCTCCGGAGGCGTTATGTCGAAGGCCGGATAGTAGCCCCTTACACCCTCGGCCGCCGTGCGCACGCCCATGGCAGACACGACCTCTTCGGGGTCGCGCATCTCTATTTCCACGCTGTCCACGTCCGGATGACCCGGGTCCGGCGCTCCGGAAACATAATAGGGTATGCCGAGATAAGCCGCGGAAATGGCGTTCTGAAAAGTCCCGACCTTGTTTACCACGTGGCCGTCGCAGCATATGACGTCGGCCGCGGTGGTGAAGACGTCCACGCCCTCGTTCTTCATGACGAAGGCCGCCATGCCGTCCGTTATCACGCTCACGTCGAAGCCCATGTCCCGGCAAACCGTCGCGGTGAGGCGGGCGCCCTGAAAATATGGCCTGGTTTCGGGGCAGAATATGCGTATGTTCTTATCTCGCGCGCGGCACTCTCTGAGCATCATCCCCACTATGGTTTCGGCGAAGCAGTGAGTCATTACGCAGCCGTTGTCCGGGAATTTATCCACTAAAAAACCCGCGGCCGCGGCTATGCGGCCGTAGCGCTCGTCGTTCATGTCCAGGCAGCGCTTCACTATGGCTTCGGCCGCGTCTTCTCCGCGGTCGAGAGCCGAAAAAGCGGACTCGAGGCAGCTTTCACATATGATTTCCATACGCTTTGCGGTCGTAGGCCGGGCATTCGCTATGGTATGGGCCGCGGCTTGCAGGTATTCCCGCTGCTGCGCGTCTTTCATGCCCCTGCACTCGTAGGCCGCAAGAGCCATGCCCATGGGCGCCGCCGTGTAGGGCCCTGCGCTCTGGGTGACCATATCCTTTATGGCCTGCGCCACCTCCGCGTGACTGCGGCAGACCGCGAATTCCTTGCGTGCGGGATATACCCGCCTGTCTAAAATGCTTACCTTCCCGTCTTCGTAGCGCGCGATGTTTTCGTATCTAAGCATGAATGCCAGGTCGTAATCCTGTCGCATACTTCCTCCTTGAAATCCCCTCACTTGTACTTTTTGATTGTATCAAAAATTCGACCCCCGGTAAAGACGCGGAGGCTGCAAGAGAGGGCAATGCGCAAGGTCTAAGCATTAATCTTCACTACTTCTTTACTTTATGGCTTTTAACTTTATGGTATAATCGAAAAAAAAGAAAACCTGAGACTTTACGCGATGCTCCGGGAACACAAGATTCGGGGCGGACAGGAGGCGATATGGAAATAAAGGACAAGACTCAGAAATTCGTGCCTACAATATCGAGCAAACTGAAAGGACGCATAATTCAGGTGCCGGAGGCCACCTACAGGGCAAGCGGCATAAGCATTATGGGGCGGCGCATAAAATCCCTGCTCTTTTCCACGGACGTGGCTATTATAACCAACACAAACGCGCAGGGCATAATTGCGGTATATCCCTTTACGCCTCAGCTTTCTATAATAAAGCCCATACTCGAAGTTTCTCCCGTGCCGGTGTTCGCAGGTGTGGGGGGAGGGGTCACCAGCGGAATCCGGTCTCTGAACATAGCGATTCAGGCCGAGCTGCTCGGAGCCTACGGAGTGGTGGTAAACACGCCCACAACGCCGGAAAACATCGCCCTGCTCGCCGAAAACCTGGATATACCGGTGATAGCGACCATAGTGAGCCCTGAAAACAATTACCGGGAAAAAGTCGAGGCCGGGGCAAGGATACTCAACGTTTCGGGCGGGAAAAACACGGCCGAGCTCGTAAGAAAGATACGGCTCGACCTGGGTCCGGAATTCCCTATAATAGCCACGGGCGGCAATACGGACGAAAACGTGACCGCCACCATAGCGGCCGGAGCAAACTGCATAAGCTATACCCCGCCCTCAACGGCCGAGATATTCGAGGAAATAATGAAGAAATACAGAGAGGGGCTTAAATAAGCTCAGTTCCCCTTGGAATAATCCTTAAAGCTGATATTCAGATCCACCGGCCCTTCTATTCCGTCCACCGTTCCGCTGCTGGTGTACTGCCAGACCTGAAACGCGTACGGGAAAAACGGTCTGTTGAAATACTGGGCGAACCACTTGTCGTAGCCCGCGATGCGGCTTATGTCGAGCCTTTCGATGAACCAGCGTATATTCGCGTATATCATGGGCGTCTTGCCGCCCTCTTTTATGCGCTCGCAAAATGCGCACACAAAATCCGTGCGTTCCTCCTGAGTGAGCAGGGAGGTGCGCGCGTTGCCGGAGCCCGCGTCTTCTATGTCGAGCACTATCGGCCAGCGCACATCGTAGGGCTTAACGGCATCCAGCACAAATTCGGCCTCTTCTCTGGCTTCTTCCACGCTTACGGCCTGGGTCACGAAATAAACTCCCACGTCTATGTCGTTTTTCAAGGCCTCGCTCACGTTGTACTCATATTTTTCATCTATGACCAGCTTGCCCGTGCTGTAGCCGCGGTAGCCGAGGCGTATAAAGGCAAACTTTACGCCGTCGTTCGCAACCTTTTCCCAGTCTATGTCGCCCTGATAACGAGATACGTCTATGCCTTTTATGGAGACGGTCTCACCGTCCACCACGTATTCCACCTCGCGGGTATTGAGGCCGACTTCCCTGAGATTGTTCCAGTCGTAATCGGACTGCGGCAGGCTCCTGTCCACGGGCTCGTAGCAGTACTTTCCGCCCTCCCCCTTATAGACTATCACATCGCTGAAAAAGCGCTGAATAAACTCCCACATATTGACGCTGCTGTCCACATATTCCTTGAAGGTGTCTACGCTTACCTTAAGGTATTCCCCGTTCGTTTCCTCACCGGATCCCACGGCGGCTTCCGGACTGTCGTCCGGCGGAATCGGGGGAAGGTCGGAATCATAGTCCCCTTCGCCGTCGGGAATCTCATCGCCGGGAAGCTGGGGATCCCCGTCTTCGGAACCGTCCGAAGGGAAGTCCCCGTCGTTTGCGGGACCCGGGTCGTTCGGCAGCTCGGAAGACACGGGCGGATCCGAGACGACGGGAGTCGGCTCTTTAACGCCTGCCCTGCTTCCTATGATAAACAGCAGGCCCATAATCAATAATACTGCAACGGCCGCTATAAGCAGCCACTTGTCGGTTTTCATATGTCATGCCTCCTCGGCTTCGCGGTCAAGAGCGGCTCTTAGGGCTTTTGCCAGCTGATCGGCGCAGGAGGTGGGCTTGTCTCCGCAGAGATTTCCATCGAGCACGCTTATTATCTCTTTGGCGGATCTTCCCTCCACCAGCTTTCCTACGGCCTTGAGGTTGCCGTCGCAGCCGCCTTCAAAAGCGACGCCGTGAATCAAGCCTTCTTCTATTTCAAATTCTAAAGAACTCGAGCAAACACCCTGTGTTCTGTATGTGTATTTCACGTAAAGACCTCCGTCCAAAATCGCAATAAATATAACACGCCTCGCTATTATTTTCAAGAATATGCTATAATGTTTCGTCAGACGGCTTAACTGAAAGCACGATCAAAACAAGGAGGGGAAAATGAGAAGATTATTGCTGATTTTGCTTGCAATATGCCTGTTTGCGGGCGCTTCCGCCTGCAATTTCATTAAAAGACCGCCGACAGGCGGCGATGTTACAGCTCCCGTGCCCGGTCCCGCAGCGCCCGATACGGGCGAAGGACCCGCCGCTACTGCCTGTGAGGAAATAGCTCTCCGCTTCAGCGAAGACGAATGGCCCCGCGTAGACGGCGCGACGGCCTTTTTGCCCTTTTATCAGGAGATGGCTGCCCGAATGCTCGGCATAAGCAGCGAAGAGGCCGGAAAAAAGGTTCTTTGCAGCACCACCGACTGGGCCTATCCCTATCTGCATCAGGGGAAGGTGGATATCGTCTTCTGTCTGCGCCCCTCGGCCGATCAGGTGCTCGAAGCAGCAAACGCGGGAGTGCGCTTCGAAGAAGTCCCCTTCGCAAACGAGGGCTTCGTCTTCTTCGTGAACAAGAACAACCCCGTCGACAGCCTCAGCGTGCAGCAGCTTCACGACATATACGCCGGGAAAATCACCAACTGGAAAGAGGTCGGCGGTTCGGACGAACCCATAATCGCCTACCAGAGAAGCGAGGGTTCCGGAAGCCAGACGGGACTCTATCTCCACGTAATAAGCCCGGAAGAAGTTATGGAGCCGCCCACCGAACGGCGCATAGGCACAATGGGTGAGATAATAGACGCCGTCGCGGGCTACAAGGACGCGGAGGGCGCCCTAGGCTACTCGTACAGGTACTTCGTG
>DAONZO010000019.1:0-10282 GCA_035406945.1 Bacillota bacterium
CCTCCCACACCCGCGTCTATGACCCTGCGGAGCGCCGAAATATGGACGCTCGCGATGTCCTCGTCGAGACCTATCCCGGCAAAGGCCAGGCGTACGACCCGGTTAAAAAGAGCAGGATGAAGCGCCTTAAGCCCTCCGGCGTCGAGGCATACCGTCTCCTCGTCCGCGCTTTGGACAAGCTCTTCGCAGGCCCGCTCGGCCAAGGCGCTAAGGTAATCGTCGTCTTCTCTGGCGCTCGAAGCGAGCCTCGCAAGCGTTTCCTTGAGCCTCGGATTGTATTCCTTCTGAAGCTGAGGAAGCAGCTGCAGCCGTATCCTGTTTCTGGTATAATCCGTACTCTCGTTGGTTGAATCCCAAAGCGGAACAAGGCCGAGCTTACCGCAATAGGCTTCTATTTCGCTTCTCGGACAATCCAGCAAGGGGCGTATTACCCCGTCGCGGCGCTTATACTCCATGGCTGCAAGGCCGTGTACCCCCGTGCCGCGCATGATGCGCATGAGCACCGTTTCGGCCTGATCGTCCCTGTTGTGGCCAAAGACCACCTTGGCTCCGCCGAGCTCGGCGGCAAACGAGGCCAGCGCCTCGTGCCTTGCGCTGCGCCCGGCCTCTTCCACGCATATTCCTTCGGCGGCGGCCTCGGCGCATACATCGCGTCTTACAACGCGAAAACCTACCGCGAGCTCGTCACAGTGAGCGCTGAGCCACTGCGCGTCCTGTTCCGCCCTCTCGCCGCGCATCAGATGGTTCAGGTGCAGGGCCCAAAGCTCAAATCCGAGCTCTCTCCTCAGTCCGGAAAGTATATGGAGCAGACAAAGGGAATCCGGCCCGCCGGAAAGCCCCAGCAGCAGTTTGTCGCCGGGCTGTATCAGCGCCTGTTCTTTTATCGTCTTTCTTACTCTTTGTTCAGCGTTCATAGCTTCCTCCTCGCTCTCATTATGAGGGGGTTTTCTGAAATTTCTCTAAAGCCCGAGTATCATCGTTGCGAAATACATGTATATCATAAGTGAAATCGCGTCCACTATGGTTGTTATAAAAGGAGAGGCCATTACGGCGGGGTCGAAGCCTAATTTTTCCGTAAGCATGGGTAAAACGCAGCCCACGATCTTTGAAAAAATGACGGTGGCAGCTACCGTAAGGCAGACCACAAGGGCCATGAGGGGCGTTACTTCAGGGTTCCCGAAGAGCATGCGGTCCACTAGAATTATCTTGGCGAAGGCTACTGCGGCAAGGGAGATGGCGCAGAGGCTCGCCACACGTATTTCCTTCCAGATTACCTTGGCTATGTCGGAAAATTCTATTTCTCCCAGGGATATTCCCCGAATTACCGTGACCGACGCCTGAGAGCCGGAGTTTCCGCCGGTATCCATGAGCATTGGTATGAACGAGGTAAGCACCAGTTGAGCGGCAAGAGCGTCCTCGAATTTCGTTATTATCATGCCGGTAAACGTGGCCGATATCATTAGCAGCATCAGCCAGGGTATTCTTTGCCTCCATATCTCCAATATGCCCGCGCGAAGATAAGGATGTTCGGACGGGCTCAGAGCGGCCATCTTTTCTATGTCCTCGGTGGTCTCCTCGGTAAGAACGTCTATGGCGTCGTCTATGGTGACTATGCCGACCAGCCTGTCTTCGGCGTCAACCACCGGAAGGGCCGTAAAATTGTACTTGCCGAACATATACGCAACCTCTTCCCTGTCGTCCAGGGTGCGCACGGAAATCACATTCGTCTCCATTATGTCGGCTATTACGTCATCGTAGTCCGCAAGAAGAAGGTCCTTTACCGAAACTATTCCTATGAGCTTCTTCTTCTCGGTGACGTAACAGGTGTATATGGTTTCGCTGTCCACGCCGGCCTTCCTTATGTGAGCGAAAGCGTCGCGGACGGTGCTGCCGGGCGAAAGGTGTATATACTCGGTGGTCATTATCGACCCGGCGGAATCCTCCGGATATTTGAGTATCTGGTTTATGTCCTTGCGCGTATCGGCGTCCACGTTTGCCAGTATCCGCGCAACAACGTTCGCGGGCATCTCTTCGATTATGTCCACCGTGTCGTCCACGTAAAGCTCTTTCATTATCTCCTTGAGCTCTTTGTCGGAGAATGATTTTATAAGGGTCTCCTGCATTTCGGGATCCATCTCGACAAAGGTATCCGCGGCAAGATCCTTGTGAAGTATGCGAAACAGCACGGGAAGATCTTCGTGGCTTATCTCTTCGTCGTAGAGCATGTCCTCGAATATCTCAGCTATGTCGACGGGATTCAGCGTATCCAAAAAACCCTTGAGGCGGCTGAATTGCCTCGATCGAAGGGTTTCCTTTATTTCGGTCTTCTTCGCTTCAAGTTCCATGTTGTCCATGTTCGCGCCTCCTTTCTTCGATTAAGACTCCAACTGATGTAGTTTACTTTAATTTGCGACATATTGCAAGGCGCGAAAAGGCGGAATTGCAAAGATAAAAACAGATTTAATATGGTTTTAATCAGACTTTGGCTTAATGCGGAGCATAGAAACGGAATGACGCAGGATTCGCGCCTTAAAAAGCGGTGCGGCTAAAAACCGCCCCCGGTCTTAATTTGGCAATGACCGCCAAACAGGAACTCGAGGGCGCGGAAAAAGAATTTAACGATTCAAAACCGAAAGCCGTCAGTCCACTGTTTCTTCGAAGCGCTCAAAATATTCGAGATAAAACGCAAACTCGTGTTCCTCTCCGTCGGCCCAGGGTACAATATGGATCTTCCAGCTCAGGGGCGAATCCTCTTGCCCCTCTCCCGCGGACTGATTTTGAGCCTTGCTAATCCGTATTACCATCTCCCAGGCGTCCGAATCGCCGCCTGCGGGGTAGCAGCCGCACAGCTTCCCGTCGTAGGATTCCACGGCTATGGCGTAAAAGGATATTATATTGCTTCCGGGATCCGAGTGGGCCGAGTAGCTGTCCTTAAGGCTCGGTATTCCGTTCGCATTAACGTAATCTCCGAAAAAGCTCGCGGCACAATCCTCAACTCTTTCTCTCGAAAGGCTTATGGTTCCCGTCTGATCCGTTTCCTCCGAGACCGTATTGGCGGCTATCATTGCCATGAACAGCCAGAAATCGTCCGCGCTCAGCTCCGAAAGCTCGTAATCCCTTCCCTCAAAGGCAAAATACCTGAATAAGGGCATAAGACCGTCGTACATGCGCAGGACTTTTTCGTACATGGGGTCATCGGACTCGGGCATGGGATATTCGTATTCCTCTTCAGGCGCTTCGAAAATATCGTCATCCTCCGGAATATCATCCGAGACGACACTTCCGCCCGGAACCGCCAGCGGCACCGGCTCAAAGGCTTTGGCTGCGCTTGGTTCGGCGACGGCCTCCTGTCTTTCTATTATGCTGCAGGCTCCCGCCGAAAAGGCGAGCATAAAGGCAAACAGCGCGCATAAATATTTTTTAGACATATCTTACTCCATAACAAGAAGCGCGGCGCCCACGGCGCCCGAATAAGGGCCCAGGGCCGCGGGCAGGACCGGCGGCGCGGGCACGCAGTCGCATGCGTAGGTCAGCCTGGAAAGCTTTGAGTTCAGGCGTCCGAAGAGTGCTTCTCCCGCTCGGGATATTCCGCCGCCTATCAGTATGGCATCCGGCCTGAATATATTTACAAAGCCGGCCAAAGCTTCGGAAAGAAGCTGAGTATAGCGTTCGAGCGTTCTTTGAGCAGCCGCGTCTCCGCTTTTCGCAAGCGCAAAGACATCCATAGGACCTGTACCGAAGGGCAGACCTTCTTCGGAAGCGAGGCGCTTCATGCCCCGTATTGAGCAGTATTCCTCCAGGCAGCCGTTCATAGAGCTCTTGCTTTCGTAGCCGCCGTGCACAAGCGGCGTGCAGCCGAACTCTCCGCCGCAGTCTCCGAATCCCCTGAAAACCCTGCCTTCGCTTATTATTGAGCCTCCGACTCCCGTTCCGAGGGTGATGAGCATAAAGCTGCGGTATTCCCTGCCTGCTCCGAAGCGGCTCTCGGCAAGGGCCATGCAGTCGGCGTCGTTGCCCATACTGAATTTTATATTGAATTTGCTCTCCAGCCTCGATATCAGATCGAAACGCTTCCAGCCTAAATTGGGGCAGAATATCACCTCGCCTCTCGGCCATACCGCGTTTCCGGGTATGCCTATTCCCGCCGCGGAAATTTCCGAAGGCTTCATACCCGCGACGGCCATGGCTTTTTCCGCGGCAAGAATCAACTGCCCCACGGGAACCTCCGGGCCGCGCCGGGCATGGGTTTTGAACGAGGCGCTGCCAAAGATTTTGCCTTCTTTATTCACCACTGCGGCTTTTATGTTTGTGCCGCCCAGGTCAATGCCGAGATATTTTTCCACCGTCCGCACCTACATTCCGAATATGCCGCTTACCGCGCCCTCAAAGCCGAGGAAGGCAAGGCTTACTATGGAAGCGGCTATGAGCGCGGCAGGCGTTCCGCGAAAACTCTCCGGCAAAGCGGAATCTTCTATTCTCCCCCTTACGCCGGTAAAAAGAAACATGCCCAGGCTGAAGCCCGCGCCTATGCCCGCGGCGCTCACTATGGCAAGAAGCAGGCTGTAGTCCTGTTCTATTACGCCCGTGCAGTTTCCGAGTATGGCGCTGTTTACGGTAATTATGGGAAAATAAACGTTAAGCCTTGCGATAAGCGCCGGACGGGCCCCCATAAAGATGTTTTCGAGAAACTGAACCATGCACGCGATTATGAACAGCAAGAGCACAATCCTGAGGTATTCTATTCCGAGGGGCTGTATAACATAGCGTTCAAGCGCCCATCCCGCCGCGGAAGAAAAGATCAGCACCGTGCTCGTTGCTATTGATATGAACAGAGCCGAGCCTCTTTTTTCCGAAGGGCCTATAAGCGTAGACAGACCCTCAAAGCGTACAAACAGCACGTTATTGGCGATTACGGTCACAACCAGTATGTAAAGTATGTCTCTCATCTGCCGCCGCCTCCCCTCGTCATTCTCTTTACGAGCGCGCTCAGGCAACCCGCCAGAAACAGAACCCCGGGAGCCATCGAAAACAGGGACACGGGCCTTATAAGCCCGCCGAAGACGGCGTTGCCGAACAGCGTTCCGTTTCCGAGCATCTCGCGAAGGCAGGCTATTATTACGAGAAAGAAGGTGTAGCCTATGCCCACGCCGAGGGCGTCCAGACCCGAGTCCGAAACGCTGTGCCTTAAGGCATAGCCCTGCGCCCGTCCGAAAACCAGACTGCTGAGTACTACGGGCAGAAAATACATGTTTGCGCGGCTTTCCACCATGGGAAAATACGCGTTGAGCATGAATTGAATAAGAGTAATTGCGCCCACCGCCATGAGCATGTGGCAGGGTATCCTCACCTGCCTCGGAAGCACCCTCTTAAGGGCGGACATGAGCATGCAGCTTACGACTAAGGCAAGCGTGGTAAGCAGTCCCATGTAGAGCGCCGTTGCGGCGTCGTAGGTCATAAAAATCGCCGGACCTATTCCAAGAGCCATGGTGAGAGCCGGGTTGCCGCGAAGCATCCCGTTGAGGAAAACGTTCAGGCCGCGGTTTTTAACATCCTTCATTGCGCCACCTCCTCTTCCTGCATTATCTGCTCCAATTGGCTGAAAGCCTGTGTGACGCAGCTGTATACTCCGGCGCAGGAATAATAAGCGCCGTCTATGTATTTTATGAGCGTTCCGCTCGTGCTCTTTTCCGATACCGTAACCGAAGACGCGCCTATAAACTGCTCTGTAAATTCGCTGCTCGCCGCCCGGTATCCGAGGTTGGTGGGTCTGCCCGCGCTCTCCAATACGTCGAGGACGCTTATTCTGTATTCGTCGTCGAAGGCTATCCTCACCACCACGTCGCCGTCGTAGCCGGATGATACCGCGTCTATTACAAAAGCGATTCTGTCGCCGTTCTCATCGAAGAGCTCGCTTACGGCGCTCACTCCGGGCAGAAGGTCTATGTCTTCGCGCAGTATTATGCTTTGCGCATCGGACACCATGGTCAGGCGTTGTTCTTCCGGCACCGTATAGACATGGGCCTCAAGGCGGCCCGCCACGATGGAGTGCGAGATGAACAATATCAGTATGGTCAGCCCGAAAACGGAGCCTATTACAAACAAAGGAGCTATCCAGCCTTTACTTCTCATAAGATTCGCCTCCCTTTGCCGCCCGCGGGCTTGGGCATTGTAAGCGCGTCTATGCGCGGAGTGAGGATGTTTACGAAAAGCAGAGCATATCCCATTCCGTCCACATTGAGGGAATAGGCTCTGAAAAACATGCTCAAAAACCCATATAGCAGGCCCGCAATCAGCTTCCCCTTGGCAGTAACGGGCGCGGTTACGCAATCGTTAGCCATGAATATGCCGAAGAAAAGCGTGCCTCCGGCAAATATCTGAAAAAGCGGGCTGTAGCCCCACATAAGGGTCAGGGCGGCAACAGTCAAAAAGAAGATGGAACTGAGCACGGGGCTTATGACCCTTCTTGCCACAAGATAGATTCCTCCGGCAATTACCGCAAGCGAACAGAGCTGGCCTAAAGTACCGTTCTTAAGACCTATGAACATCTGAAGGTCGCTCGGAAGAGCCGCGTTCAGCTTAAAGAGTTCCAGCGCGGTGGGGCCCGTCGTTGCGCCCGCCGCGGCTTCCACTATTACGGGCGTCATCTTGTCGTTGACCACCCAGGCTTTCATCTCTTGGGGAAAGCTCATCCCCAGCACTATTATCGCGACGAGGGCGGGGTTTACAAAATTGCGACCTATTCCTCCGAAGAGCTGTTTCACAATTATTATGGCTATAAAGGCCCCCAGCACCACGAGCAGAGGGGATGCGAACGGAGGCAGATTCATGGCGATTATAAGGCCGGTGACCGCCGCGCTCAGGTCTCCCGCTCGCACCGGCTTATTCATCAATTTTTGGTACACAGCCTCTAATATCACGCAGCTGCCGACGCTCACGGCAAAAGTGAGCAGCACGCCCGGCCCGTATACGTAGACGGCAAGCGCGACGCACGGAAGCAGGGCTATGAGCACATCCCGCATAATTAACGAAGTGTCCGCAGCCGCGTATATAAAGGGAGACTCGGAAATTAAGCTCTTATTTTCTTTCATTATCCGCTCCCGTCCTTTCATTTTTAATTCTCTGCCCGGCCTCATAAATAACGCTGCTGAGCCTTCGCCTTGCCGGACATACATAAGAGCAGGCTCCGCAGTTGTTGCATATCTCCGCGCCCAGAGCCTTTGCCGTCCTCATATCCGAGCGTTTCAGCGCGTCGGCTATCTTTACCGGAACCAGCGACAGCGAGCAGCTGCGCAGGCAGCGTCCGCAATTTATGCAGGGGGTTTCGCCGAGGCTTTCCGCAAAATCCCTGTCGAAGAAAAGCACGGCGTTGTTCATCTTTATTATAGGATAACTCGCGTCGGGAACTTTTTTCCCCATCATTACCCCGTCGAGCAGTATCATCTCCGGCTCTTTTCCGTCCGCCGCGCCCCCGCAAAAAGCGAGCACGTCGGATATGCGGGTGCCTACGGGTATTTCAAGGTTGCGTCCGTATGAGACGGCGCTTCCGTCCACCGTGACGTTCTTGCTTACCAGGGGAAGTCCCGTGGCAAGATAGTGCTGCAGCTTAACAACGGAGTTTACGTTGCAAACGAGGCAGCCCACATCGGCGGGTATTCTTCCGGGAATGAGCTTTCTTCCGGTGACCTGCTTAATGAGTATGCGCTCCGATCCGTAGGGATAGATGTCGCTTATGCTCTTTACTTTTATGCTTTCATCGCCTTTAAGCATCTCCGAAAAAAGTTCGTGCACTTTTTTCATGCTGCGGGCGACGCAGATTACCGCGCGCCTTATTCCGAGCCACTGCATAATTGCGCGGGCTCCGGCCACAACGTCGCCCGCGTGCGCGAGCATGGTGACGCGGTCTACTGTAAGAAAGGGTTCGCACTCCACCCCGTTTATTATGAGTGTGTCCACCTCCACCTTTAGGCAGGGAGCGAATTTGGCAGCCATGGGGAACCCGGCGCCCCCCAGGCCCACCATGCCGGAAACCAGCACCGCGGCCAGAAATTCCGTGGGGCTGTTTATCCGCGGCGGGCGCACGCTGTCCGCTATGCTCTGACGCCCGTCCGTTTCTATGACGATGTGAAGGTCGTCGCCTCCGAGCTGCGAAGGCTCGCGCTTTATTGCGGCAACCCGCCCCGAAGCGCTGCTGTGCACGGGAACGGACAGGGGGCTCGCGTTGCGGCCTATAAGCTGACCCAGTTTAACATAGTCTCCCGTAGAGACCACGGGCAGGGCGGCTTCGCAGTTCCCCTGACGCATGGCTATGTGAAGCTCTCTTGGAAGAGCTATGGGAACTATGCTCTGAGCGGCAGTGTTTCTTTCGCCCTTAAGCCTTATTCCTTTTGTGGGTATGGGAAAAAGAGCCATAAGATCTCCTTGCTAAAAATTCTCCGCAGGCTTTTCACCGATCATTTCAAGAAGTTCGCTCTCGGATATTACGCGAACGCCCAGTTCGTCAGCCTTCTGCAGCTTGCTTCCGGCGGCCTCTCCGGCGAGCACATAGCTCGTCTTTTTGGATACGCTCGAGGAAACCTTCCCGCCGAAGCTCTCTATAATAGCCGAGGCCTGCTCGCGCGTAAGCGAAAGCAGAGTGCCCGTGAGTACGAAGCTGAGGCCTTCGAAGCGATTGCCGCGCACAGCGGACGACGCTTTGGACAGCATGTTTACACCTAAAGCGTCCAGACTGCGCACAAGCTCCCTGTTCTTGGGAACAGAGAAAAAGGCCTTTACTTCCGCGGCCAATGTCGCGCCGAAGCCCTCCAGCTGAGAGAGTTCTTCTTCGCCTGCATCCATAAGCTCGTACATGCTCGTATACCTGGCGGCGAGCTGCCTTGCGCCCTGCCTGCCTATGTTTCTTATGCCAAGACCGGTTATGAGCCTGTCTATATCGTTATCCTTCGCCTGTTCTATCGCGGCAAGCAGCTTATCCACGGATTTTTCCCTTCCGACTATGCCTTCTTCTATGAGCCTGTCGCGGCTCTCGCGGAGGCGGAATATGTCGGCGATATTGCGTATATAGCCCTCGGAAATAAGGGCTTCGGCGGCCGCGGGGCCGAAACCGTCTATGTTCATGGCGTCGCGGCTCAGGAAATACACAAGAGCGCGGCTGTCTTTTGCGGGGCATTCCGTGCCGCTGCAATGCAGGTGAACGCCGTCACCGTCCTGCTCGCGCACGGCCGGGGCGCCGCAGACGGGGCAAAACTGCGGCATCGTGAAAGGAAGGGCGCCCTCGGGGCGTTTTTCGGGAATTACCGAAACTATTTCGGGTATTATGTCTCCGGCCTTCTGCACCACTACGGTGTCGCCTATCCTTATGTCTTTTTCGTTTATGTAGTCCTGATTGTGCAAAACCGCGCGGGAGACGGTGGTCTCCGCAAGCCTTATGGGCTTAAAGTGTGCAAGAGGGGTAAGGCGGCCCGTACGACCCACCTGCACAGTTATCTCCTGCAGCACGCTCTCGCCTTGTTCGGGGGGATACTTGTAAGCCACCGCCCAGCGGGGAACCTTGGACGTCATCCCGAGCCTTTCGCGCATGGAAAGATCGTCCACCTTTACCACGGCTCCGTCGAGACCGTAGTTGAGGCTGTGCCGTATATCGGCTATGTGCTCTATGGCCGCCCAGACTTCTGCGGCCGAGGCCGCTTTTATGGGCTCCTGAATTACGGAAAAACCTTGATTTGCAAGCCATTCGAGGCTTTGCATATGAGAGCTGAACTCCTTGCCTTCGGCAATTTCGAGATTAAAAACAAATATGTCGAGGCCCCTTTCGGCTACCACCGCGGGGTCTAATTGACGCATGGTTCCGGCTGCGCTGTTGCGCCTGTTCTGATATATCTTTCCGCCTTTTTCCTGCTGGCGCAGATTGGCCGCCTCGAAGCTCTCGGAGGACATGTAGACCTCCCCCCTCACCTCAAGATACGGCAGCCTGGCGGGTATTTCCCTGGGAATCGAGGGAATGGCAAGAGCGTTTTCGTAGACGCTTTCGCCTATGCTTCCGTCGCCGCGGGTAATCGCTTCGGTGAGCCTTCCGTCGTTATATCTCAGCACCAGAGTGAGGCCGTCTATCTTTTTTTCCACGCAGAATACGGCTTCGGGCTCATCTGTAAGTACGCGTTTGACAAAGTCGAAGACATCTTCTTTCGAGAACACGTCCTGAAGCGAGATAATAGGAACATCGTGGGCCACCTTGCGTAGCTCGCGCTTTGCCGTGCCGCCCACCGTTACCGTAGGACTGTCGAAG
>DAONZO010000020.1:0-3390 GCA_035406945.1 Bacillota bacterium
CAGCATTATCATGGCCATCAGTATCCAGAGGCTGTAAATGCGTACAAAGGCATATAGACGCGTGTTGTACAGTTTGAAAATCTCCGAAATGACGTTGAATCCGTCCAGAGGCGGCACGGGAAGCAGATTGAAAAGCATTAGCGCTAAATTGATATAGACCACCTGGAGCAGCAGGTTTACCGCTATTTCACCGACCTTGCCTGCGAACAGACCCGGCGTAAATGTAAAGAGGAGCTTAATTATTCCTCCGAATACCAAAGCCAGAATAAAGTTCATGGTGACCCCGGCAAGCCCTACGGTAATGAGTCCGGCGCGTTTGTTGCGGAATTTGGAGGGGTTTATCATTACGGGACGGCCCCAGCCGAAACGTATAAATATAAGAGCCAAAAGCCCCATGGGGTCTATGTGAGCCAGGGGATCTATGGTGAGTCTTCCCTGGCGCGCGGGGGTGTCGTCTCCCCAGTAGTCGGCGACCTTGGCATGGGCATATTCGTGGAAGGAAATCGCGATTATTATAGCGGGCAATATGTAAACCGTCTCCATAAACGAGGCGATGAGCCCGCGCACTCCGCCGATCATAAGGGGACGCACTATGCTGACCATCAGCAGTACGGCTATAAATATAATCAAATTTCTATTAAGTTTGTTTTTCACTAATTAACCTCCATTATACCGAGTCATTGTACCACTTTTTTTACTTGCACGCCACACTTGTGCTATAATATGTTGCAGGGAGGTACTGTACCGGGCGTATAGTTTTGAAAGATGGGCGCAATCTTAAACGTGTCTTCCAAATGGGTCTATGTGCTGGCCCTGATATCGCTTGCGAACTTCTTTTTCGGTTTTGTTGTTCTTTTTTTTGAGCGCAAAAAACCGACATCTACCCTCGCCTGGCTCATGGTTCTCTACTTTGTGCCGGTGCTCGGCTTTATTCTATACATAACACTTTCACAGAACATCGCGCGCAGAAAGATATTCCGCCTTTCTCCCTCCGAAGAGCGCAATATAAACGAGGCGCTTACGGCCCAAAAGGACGACATGGAAAACGGGCGTTTCGAATATGTGGACGAGCTTTGCATAAAGTGGTACGACCTCATACGCCTTAATCAGAACTATGCGTGGGCCTATCTTACGGAGGATAATAAGGTTGAGCTTCTGACCGACGGCGCGGAGAAATTCCGCAGGCTGCAGGAAGACATGCTTGCCGCGAAGGAGAGCATAAACATAGAGTATTTCATACTCAGGCCGGACAAGTTAGGGCTCGGGATTATAGATATACTGACCCGCAAGGCCATGGAAGGCCTTCAGGTGCGCCTGCTGCTAGACGCCATGGGCTCGAGGCACGTAAAGCCCCGTCACCTTAGGACTCTGCGCAAGGCCGGAGGCAAGGTCGCGTTCTTCTTTAAGCCGAAGATTTTTCGCGCCGACTTTAACCTCAATTACAGAAATCATCGCAAAATAGTTGTAATCGACAATGAGATAGGCTACGTGGGCGGCTTTAACATAGGGCGCGAATACATAGGCGAAAGCAAGAAGTTTGGCGGCTGGCGCGACACCCACCTGCGCATAGAGGGTGGCGCGGTGGCGGATCTCTTCGACCGCTTCGTGCTGGATTGGCGCTTCGCGAGCGGCGAGAAGATGCCGTTAAAGCGTCCAAAATTGCGATATATAGACGAACCCGGCTCCGCAGCGGTGCAGATAGTGAGCAGCGGGCCGGACAGTCACCGGGAGGAAGTAAAGCTGGCATATCTTAAGATGATAAGCTCGGCTAAGCAGAGCATAAGGATACAGACCCCGTATTTTATTCCGGACGACAGTATAATGGAAGGCCTGCGCAGCGCCGCCATGTCGGGGGTCGATGTTCGAATAATGATACCCAACCAGCCCGACCACATGTTCGTCTACTGGGTCACCTGCCAGAATGCCGCCAGCCTGCTCGAATACGGGGTAAAGGTTTATATCTATAACAAAGGCTTCCTGCACGCAAAGACCGTAGCCGTGGACGGAGAGGTCTGCTCCGTGGGCTCGGCGAACTTCGACAACCGCAGCTTCAGCCTTAACTTCGAGTGCAACGCCATAGTTTACAACGAAGAGTTTACCAAGTGTCAGGAGGATGCTTTCGACGAGGACATAAAGGACTCGTTCCAGCTCACCGAGCGCATATACCGCAGTCGCTCCCCGGTGGTAAAAATAAAAGAATCCGTCGGAAGACTTCTTTCCGGCATACTGTAAAGGAGAAAAAATGCCATACTATAATGTAAACGCTCCCTTCGGGATGATTCGTTACATAGTGACCCAGCCCGCACGGAACATTAAGGCTCTTGCAAAAGCCGCGCTTAAAGGCAGGTGGCTTGCCGCCATGGGGGCGGCCGTTCTTGTGGAACTGATGGTGTCCGGCCCGAGCCTGCTCTTATCTTACCTGTTTAAGGGTGAGTTTACGTCTTTTATAAGCGATTTATATTACATAGTCATAAGCGGCCCCGCGACCCTGGGTCTTGTACTCTACTACCTTAAAATTTTCAGAATGCAGAGTACGGACGGGGTTTTGTTTTCACCGTTCAGAAACAGGCAGCTCTTCTTTAGGGGCTTGCTGCTTTATTGCGGCATGATGCTGAGAATTATGCTTTGGTCCCTTCTCTTTATCGTTCCGGGAATAATTGCGGCAATACGTTACAGTCAGGCCTTTAAGGTGCTTGCGGACCACCCCGAATACAGTCCCGGCGCCTGTCTTTTCGCAAGCGACATACTTATGAAAGGCAACAAACTCAGGTTCTTTTTGCTCAGACTGAGCTTCATAGCCTGGTATTTTGTCGTGGCGCTTCCCCGCATATTTGCCGTAAACGCAGCTATGCGCGCGCTGCCGGATGTCGATGCGATGCTGACGGACATAAACATCTTCAGCGAGTTCTACGCCACGATATCCCGGCACCCTCTTACGCTGCTGTCGCTCTTTTTGGCGATACTGCTCGGTGTCTACATACAGCTTTCCGAATGCTGCTTCTACGATTTGGCCGCCGGCAATCTCCGGATAGAGTCCGAAAGCGATTGGATGGAAGCTGCGGAGAATGATACCAGACAAAATGAGCCCGCATGGAGCGAAAGCGGGGAAATCGAAGCAGAGAGAAAAGAAAACGAAGAAAACAATACGGAGGAGAATATAAGATATGGCGAGTAAATTCGCAATTTCCGCAAAGGGACATAAATTTGTTCCGCTGCTCTTTGCCGGCGACATCGGCGTATACAGCATGGCGAGAGCTTTTTACGAGGCCTACGGAACCCTGTCCTACGCCTACGGAAAGTACCCCACCGGGGCGTGCATGCACAGCGCGATACTCAGCTATTCGGCGGTTCCCGCCTGCGATCAGCCGGAGGAATTTCTTCGTTTGGTCT
>DAONZO010000020.1:3400-10210 GCA_035406945.1 Bacillota bacterium
TATCGCTTTGCGCAGGATCACTCCGACAAGACCGTGCTTTTGATAGGCTGCGGCGACAATTACGTCGAGCTCATATCGGCGGCCAAGGACCACCTTCCGGACAATGTCATCGCTCCGGTGATAGGGCCCGAGCTGCTTAAAAAGCTCACAAACAAGGAGAGTTTCTACGCCCTCTGCGATGAAACGGGCATAGACCATCCTCTTACTTTCGTTTATCACAGAGGCGACAGCCTGGATTTTGAGCTGCCCTTCGACGCTCCTTATATTCTTAAGCCCGCCAACGGGCCCGACTACTGGCGTCATCCGTATAAAGGCCAGAAGAAGGTCTATAAATTGAAAAATATAAAGGAAGTCAAAGACACGATAATGGAGATATACGGGGCCGGCTATACCGATTCCCTGATTGTTCAGGACTTCATACCCGGCGACGATTCTTTCATGAGGGTGCTCACGTCCTATTCCGACGGCGAAGGGCGGGTCAGGATGATGTGCCTCGGCCACGTTTTTTTGGAGGAACACACTCCGCACGGGATAGGGAATCACGCCGTAATAATCACGGAGTACGACGAAGCTCTCATGTTGCGTTACAAGGATTTTCTCGAGAAAGTCGGCTACACCGGATTCTCCAACTTCGATATCAAGTACGATGAAAGAGACGGTCGTTTCAAGGCCTTTGAGCTGAACGCCCGTCAGGGTCGCAGCAACTATTACGTAACGGCGGCGGGGGCCAATTTGGCGGAACTGCTCGTAAAGGACAGGATAGACGGGGAGGAATTGCCTTTTCAGCTTGTGAATAACGAATTCCTGTGGACCGTGCTGCCCCTGAGGCTGGTCTTCAAGTACATAGACGATAAAAAGGCCCTCATCCGCATAAAGGGCCTGTGCATGGAGGGTAAGGTGGAAAACCCCATGTTCTGCGGCGATGATCGCAACAGCAAGCGCAATATGTTTATAGTGAAGAACCAGTACGGACAATTTTATAAATACTGGAAGTATTTTAAAAGAGGGAAGTAGCATGAATTCTCCCCACAGGCTGATCGACTATATAGAAGCTCTGCGCTCCGCGGGTCTTTTGACGGACGCGCCGCGGGGCGATATCCAAGACCGCTTTGTGAGTTCGGCGGTCTTCGACTCCCGCGAGGTGGAGCAGGACAGCCTTTTTGTGTGCAAGGGCGAGGCTTTTCGGGAAGAATACCTTGCCTCGGCCTTTGAGCGCGGCGCGCTGTGCTGTGTGTCGGAGACTGTCCGCGGCGAATATCCCTGCATAGTCGTAAGTGACGTGAGAAAGGCCATGGCTGTGATTGCCAACGTGGAGAACGATGAGGCGTGGAGAGCTTTTCCGCTCGTGGGGATAACCGGCACAAAGGGAAAATCCACCACGACCTATTACATAAAGAGCATAGCCGAGGCCTACACTGCGGCCGGAGGCCTGCCGCCCTTTGCCTACATAAGCACCATAGAAACCTTCGACGGAGTGGAGAGCTTCGAGTCTCACCTCACCACCCCGGAGGCCTTGGAACTCGGCAGACGTTTTTCGCACGCGAAGGAAGCCGGGGTCGGCGCTATGATTATGGAGGTTTCGTCTCAGGGTCTTAAGTACAACAGAAGCGACGGAGTCGGCTTCGACATAGCCTGTTTTCTGAACTTCGGAACAGATCACATAGGCTGCACCGAACACAGTGACGAAGAAGATTATTTCAATTCCAAGCTGCTCCTTTTTAATCAGTGCAAAACCCTCGTTGTCAATTTGGATACCTATCGGCTTAAAGACGTTCTTGCGGCGGCTTCGCGCTCCGAAAGCGTGGAACGCCTCGTCTGCTTTTCGGCCTCGGGAGCTGAAAGCGCGGAGGGGGCGGCGGCCGACTACATAGCCTCCAACGTGCGAAAAGAAGACGGGAACATAAAGTTTGAGCTCATGGCGGCTTCGGAAACGGGTTTTGAAAAGCTCTGCGACATAAGCCTTTCCATGCCGGGGCTTTTCAACGTGGAAAACGCCATGGCCGCGGCAATCATATGCATACTTTTGGACATTCCCCTCGAATACATCGCGGCCGGCCTTAAAGACGCTTCGGCACCGGGCCGCATGGAGCACTTCCGAAGCGATGCCAAGGATATAGACGTGATAGTGGACTACGCGCACAACGAACTCAGCTTTAAGAGGCTCTTTTCTTCTTTGAAAGAAGAGTATCCGGGCCGCCGCCTCGAGGTGGTATTCGGCTGTCCGGGCGGCAAAGGCCTGCAGCGCAGGCAGATACTTCCCGCTGTTGCCGCGGAGTTTTGCGACTTTGCGTGGATAACGGAAGAAGACCCGGGCTTTGAGGATGTCGAAGAGATATCGTCACAGCTTCTTGCCAATCTCAAAGCCGCCGGAGGAGAGGGCAGGGTCATTACCGACCGGCAGCTCTGCATAAAGACGGCCATGGAATCGGCTGCGCCCGGAACGGTGCTGGTGCTTGCGGCAAAGGGAAGAGAAGGCTATATGAAGCGCGGGGATAAATATGTTTCCGTGCTTTCGGATGTGGATGTGGCGGAAAAGTATTTGTAATAATTGCAGGTGTTTGATAAAATAAAAGGAGCGTAATTTTAGCAAAGGAGATTTGTCATGGAAAGCAGCAAGATGATAATAGCCGTCGTTGCGGGCGAAGATAGCGCGGAAACCATAAACGAACTCAATAAAAACGGCTTTTACGTTACTATTTTAAGTACCACCGGAGGCTTTCTTAAGCGCAAGAGCGTCACCATGCTCATAGGAACCGAGGCTTGCAACGTGCAAAAAGTGACCGCCATTCTGAGAGCCAAGGCCGGAAGGCGCAAAGAACAGGTCTATTACCACGCGGCGACGTTTTCGGAACGCGATACGGGTCATCTGGTAAGCTCCCCGTCTTCCATACCCATAGAGCAGGAGGTTGGCGGAGCCGTGGTCTTCATAATGGATCTTAACAAGATGGAAAAGTATTGACAGTAAATCTTTAAGAATCCGGACCACAAGCCCGGATTTTTTTGGTATAGGGGTAAAACAGGGGTAAACCAATGAAAGAAATATGTCTTTTGAACGACTCGTTCCCGCCGATTTTGGACGGTGTTTCCAACGCGGTGGTCAACTATGCGAAGAATATAAACGGCAAAGGCATCGCCGTTTCCGTAGTCACTCCGGACCATCCGGAAGCCGACGACGCGGAATTTCCTTTTCCCGTGCTTCGGTATCCGAGCCTGGATCTGCGCAAGCTCCTGGGATATCCCGCCGGGCTTCCTTTTTTTAACGAAACCTTAGACGAACTGCGCAGCCACGACATAGCGCTGCTGCACAGCCACTGTCCGTTCTCTTCTCAGATTATGGCGCGCAGGCTTCGGGAAACCCTCGATGTTCCGCTTGTTATGACGTACCATACCAAGTTCGACATAGATATAGCCAACGCCATACACAGCCGGTTTTTTCAGGAAGGCGCCATCAAAGCCCTGGCGGACAATGTCAATTCCTGCGACGAGGTCTGGACAGTCAGCAGGGGGGCCGGAGAAAATCTTCGCAGCATAGGCTACAAGGGCGATTATATAGTCATGGAAAACGGCGTCGATATACCAAAGGGCCGCATGAAAGAAGACGAGTTTATGCGACTTACTGCGTATGCGGACATAGCCCGGAATCTGCCCGTCTTCCTCTTTGTCGGAAGGCTCAAGTGGTATAAGGGCATAAGAATAATACTCGACGCTCTGGCCGCATTGCGCTCTCAGGATTTTGACTTTAGAATGATATTTGTGGGCAAGGGCGGTGACGCCGAGGAGATGAAAGCTTATTCCGAAAAGGCGGGTCTTACGGATTGCTGCGTCTTTTTGGGCCCCGTCTACGACAGGGAGTTGCTCACGGCCTGGTACTGCCGTGCGGATCTCTTTCTGTTCCCTTCCACCTTCGACACCAACGGTCTCGTGGTAAGAGAGGCCGCAGCCTGTTCTCTTCCCTGCGTGCTCGTAAGGGACAGCTGCGCCGCCGAAGGGGTTTCGGGCAATGTAAACGGATTTCTCATAGACGAAAACGCCGCCTCGCTTGCGGTGTGCCTCGCAAGAATAATGAACGACAAGCCGCTGCTTCAAAGGGTGGGCCGTGCCGCTTCCGAAGAACTGTACGTATCCTGGAGCGACGCGGTGGGCAAGGCGATTTCCCGCTACGAAAAAGTTGTGGAAAACTATAAAGCCGGAAAATATCAGAAGCGCCCGAGCATCAGCGACGAGTTTTTCAGGCTCAGCGGCGAATTGGATGACTCTCTTTTTGCGGTAAAAGAGAGAAGCCGCGAGCTTAAGGCGCGGGTAGACAGGTACCTGTAATAAATTTTTGGCGGCTTGCACTGTAACCTAAGGCCGTCTTTTTCCGTATATTGAGGTGACAGCCCTTATGCAGGAGCTTCTTTCCATGGAAGACAACAAAATAGTGGAACTCTACTGGGAACGCGACGAGGCGGCCATAGAGCAGAGCTCGGCAAAGTACGGAAGGTACTGCCGGAGCATAGCCTACAACATACTCTACAACGACGAGGATGTAGAGGAATGCCTCAACGATACCTGGATGCGCGCCTGGGGCTCCATTCCTCCGGCTCGTCCGGTAAGTCTCAGAGCCTTTTTGGGCAAGATAACGAGAAATCTTGCCTTAGACCGCTACGACGCCGCCAGGGCTCAAAAGCGCGGGGGCGGAGAGTTCTGCGCAGTGCTGGACGAATTGTCGGAATATATCCCGGACACGGGTTCAGGCTACGAAAGCGTGGAAGACATAGAGATAGAAGAGATTCTCAACTCCTTTTTGGAGAGCCTCAGCCCGGAAAGGCGAAAGGTCTTCATGCGCCGCTATTGGTATATGGACTCGATAAAGGAGATAGCCGAGTTTTACGAAATAAGCGAAAGCAAGGTAAAAACCGTTCTTTTCAGAAGCAGGGCAGAGCTTAAGGCTGTGCTTACGAAAGAAGGAATCGAAGTATGAACGATAACAAAAGATTGTTATACGCTCTTGGAAACGTGGATGACAAATATATAGATGAAGCCGCCGAGCCCGGGAAGCTCTATCAGGAGACTTTTAAGGAGAAAAAGGCCTTTGTTTTCAAAGCCTTTTCCGGACGCCGCATCGGAGGCTGGGTGGCCGGCGTTGCGGCTATCGCGGCCGTTGCCATAGGCGTGAGCATGTACGGCGGCGGGGCAAAGCAGGCGGCTCCGCAGAGTATGATGGCACCTGAAGTCGACACCTTACCGCGCAGCATGTTCTATGCCATGGATTCCGAACAGGATGAAGCGGCATGCGACATGTTGGCGGAAGGGACCTATGATATGACCTCGGAGGAGCCGGACGCGCCCGAATGTGCCGTAGGTGCGCCCTGCAATGCCGCGAACGAGAGCAAAGCGACCTTATCGAAGCCTGCGGACATTAAGCTTTTCTGGGTGAGGAAGTTCGATCCCGATAAAACCGAGGTCGGGGTGTTCTACGCAACAAGCGGAGACGAGGAAGCTCTGATGATGAAGGATTCCTCCGAAGGCCTGCTTTACAGCGGAGATGCATTTACGGCCGTTCGCCGCGCCCTCGACGGCTCCGCATATGCCTGGTTTATATTACCGAACGAAGGCGCCGATACCGATGAAGTGCTCGATTCCGCACAGATGTGGGATATGATATCCTTCCCGTCGGATTACGAAAACAGGGAGGCTGTTTTACTCAAGATATGCATACCTGTATTTGATGCGGCGGATCAAAACACGAAAATCAGCGTAGACGAAGAAGGTATTGCATCCTCGGCCTGCATCGCAACGCCGGGGAACGCGGTTGTGGAAGACTACAAAACGACAAAAGAGGCGGACTTCATCTGCGACAGAGCTTTTATATTCGCAATATGCGATGAGAGCGGCGAAGTGCTCTTCATCGCAACGGTAGATCATATTAAGTAATAAGCAGTATTTTACGGAGGTTAAACCTATGAAAAACAGAAAGTTACTGGCCGTTTTTGCCCTTGCGCTCGCGGCTCTGCTGATGCTCGGCGCCTGCGCGGCGGAGAAGGCTTACGATGCGTCTTCGCAGACCGAAGGCTATTATAGCGATTTTTGCTACGACAATGGTTGTCCCGCCCCCGACACCCCCATGGCTCCTCCTATGGCGGACGAAGCCTACAGGGGCGAAGGGGGAAAGGACATGAATATGCCCGGTTCGTCTCTTGCCCCCACCGGCGGTCTTCATCAGAATGTAAAGCTCATATACATAGCCAATATCAGCGTTCAGACCACGAATTTTCAGGAGACTTACGACAACCTGCTCAAATTGGTGGAGGAGAACGGCGCCTACTTCGAGAGCAGCAGCGTGGACAATGGAAGCTACTATTCGGACGGCGTCCGCACATACGGCTACTATACGATAAGGGTCCCCGCCGAAAACTACGGGAACTTTGTAAATGCCGTGGGAGGATGCTGCCATGTCGTAAGCCTCAACGAGAACGTCAAGGATGTCGGCCTTGAGTACTTCGAGATTGAAAGCCGCCTCGAAACCCTCAGAATAAAAGAGCAAAGGCTGCACGATCTTCTTAGGGAGGCTTCTACCATGAGCGATATCATCGATTTGGAGAACGCCCTCGCCGAAACCGAATACCAGATAGACTCATATACGTCCAGCCTCAACCGCTACGACAGCCTCATAGGATATTCCACGATAAACATCAGCATAGAGACCGTCGCCATCTATACTCCTTCCGTCACGGAGGAACTCACTTTCGGCGAAAGAGTTTCCAAGGCCTTCGAAAGAGGCGTTGCGAATTTCCAATACGGCTTTGAGGACTTTGTGGTCTGGGGCAG
>DAONZO010000021.1:0-9750 GCA_035406945.1 Bacillota bacterium
GTCAATCCGGCGTAGCGATAAAATTCAGATTTTCTGAGACCCGAGCCCGATGCTTGCAAGCGCCGGGCTTCTTTTGTTTTATGGACGCTCATGTCTTAATGTGCTAAAATAAAAAAAATGTTCACAAACATGCGGAGGAAAGATATGGCGGAACAAAGAGAAAACAAAGGACTTCAGCTCAGCGCTAAATCCGTAATAATAGCCGTAAGCGTGCTGTTGGCGCTTATGATAGCCACCTACGTGCTCACGCTTGTGATTCCCGGGGGCGAATACTCCTATCTCGAGGACGGAAGGACCATAGACCCGGACAGCTACCGCAGTGTGGAGGGGGGCATAGCCTTCTGGAAATGGCTGCTTTCTCCCTTTCTGGTGCTTGCCGCCGACGGCTCCGCGACCATAATCGCGGTAATAATCTTTATGTTCGTGATAGGCGGCATATTCAATTCCATGGGTGAAGCCGGAATAATGAACTACATGCTCGATAAGATAGTTCACCGCTTTGCCGGGAAACGCTATACGCTCATGTACGTTACGGCGTTTTTCTTCATGGCCATGGGCTCCCTTGTGGGCTCTTTCGAAGAGGCCGTTCCCATGCTTCCCATAGTGGTGGGCGTGGCCGTCCGTCTGGGTTGGGATTCCCTTACGGGCATGGGCATGTGCACTTTGGCGGTAGGCTGCGGCTTTGCCTGCGCCCTCACCAATCCCTTTACCGTAGGCGTTGCGCAGGGGCTTGCGGGGCTTCCTGTGTTCTCCGGAATGTGGCTCAGAGCCGTAGCCTTTGTATTAATCTACATAATGCTAGTATTCTTTTTGCGCACTCACGCAAAGCGTGTGGAAAAACCCGCGGAAGAGCTCGAAACAGGCAGTTTTTCTAAGGACCCCCGCAAGGACAAGGCCCTCGCCCTCTTCCTCGGCATATTAGGGGTAGGAATAGCCATAGTGCTTTCGTCCTCTTTCCTTACATTTTTACAGGACTATACCATGATAATAGTGGCGCTCATGTTCCTTGCGGGCGGAATATCGGCGGTGCTGGCCACTGGCGCGGGAGCGGGTCAGCTATTCGGCAGCCTGCTCAGAGGCATCAAGGCCATAGCTCCTTCCATAGTGCTGATACTCATGGCTGCGTCCATAAAATACACAATGGTCGAGGGCAGGATAATGCACAGCGTATTGCACATGGCGGTCGATGCCGCCTCCGGAATGAGCGGTTTCGGCGTAGTCATGTTCATATACCTGATAGCGTTGGCGCTGAATTTCTTTATATCCAGCGGCTCGGCCAAGGCCTTTCTCCTGATACCGCTGTTGGTGCCTCTCGCGAGCATGTTCGGCATAAGCGCGCAGCTTACCGTACTCGCCTACGTTTTCGGCGACGGTTTTTCCAACGTCTTCTATCCCACAAACCCGGTTTTGCTGATGTCCTGCGGAATAGCGGACGTAAGCTATCCGAGCTGGGTTAAATATACCTGGCTCTATCAGTTATGCATATTTATTTTGACCAGTGCTCTTCTCTATCTCGGCATGGCAGTCGCTTACTGATGTCTTGCGCCGGTCTTGATTTATATTTTTTTACGGAGGTGAAAATATGGCTCAGATTGTAGCACTTGGGGAACTTTTGATGGACTGCACCGTATCCTGCGGAAAAATCGTGGCGTCAAACCCCGGAGGCTCGCCCTGCAACTATCTGGCCGCCGCCGCAAAATACGGCGCGAGCGCGGCCTTTATAGGAAAGATAGGCGACGACCCCCACGGTCATGTGCTGGAGAGCACTCTTAAAAGGGCCGGAGTAAGCTGCGCGGGTCTTGTAAGAGATATAAATTATCGCACCACACAGGCCTTTGTGCGGGTGGCGGAAAACGGCGAATGTTTCTTTTCCTTCGCCAGAAATCCCGGCGCGGACATGATGCTCACCGAAGACGAGGTGGACTTTTCCCTCATAGACGGCTGTGAAATCTTCCATTTCGCGGGCAGCTTAAGCCTTACGGACGAACCCTGCCGCGGCACCCTTATAAAGGCGGCGGAATACGCCAAGGAAAAGGGCAAGTTAGTCTCCTTCGATCCCAACTATAGGGAGCACGCCTGGAACGGCGATCTTAAGCGGGCCAGGAGCGAGCTTTTGTGGGGCTGCGACATCGCGGACATAGTAAAACTCTCGGAAAGAGATAAGAACTTTATCGGTCTTAGCGTTGATGAATTGCTGAAAAGCAGCGGCCTCGTAATGATAACAAAGGGAGCGAAGGGCGCAAGTCTTTTCAATGCTGCCGCCTCTGTGGACGTAGAGTGTCCGCAGGTAGAGGTTGTTGATACCATAGGCGCCGGCGACATCTTCGGCGGAGCCGCGGCCGCTATGCTGCTTCGCACGGGAAAAAAGCTTGCGGAGCTTCAGGCCGAAGATCTTTTAGAGATAGGCCATTTTGCCGTCAATGCCGCAAGCTATTCCACTCAGCGCGCCGGAGCGATACCGTCCATTCCGGACGAAAGCCTTTGGATGAAAGCCTAAACCGCCGCAAATACCGACAGGTTGCGAATCCCCGTGTCTTTTACCGCGTCGTTTACCGAATACGCGTGTTTTTCCAAATCTCCGCAAACGGCTTCGCTAATGCCTTGATTCATCAGCTCCTCTATGATTACGGAGGCAGTGCCTTCTATGGCCATGTATTTGTCCTCCGCGTCCTCCTCTCCGTTCGGGGCAAGAAGAATATCCTCAAGAGTGGGGGCAAGCTGTGAGAGCAGAGGCAGGGCGCGCATCGCTTTAAAAGCCCACTTGTAGTAGGGCATGTAGCTTCGGTTGAGCAGGAATACGACCTGTATCGCGGCCTTTACAAACTCGGCCGCCGCAAGCTGCGCCGCCCCCGCTTCGCCGCGGGCCGCGCAGCGCATGTAGTTGTACTGTCCGGCCTGCGCCATGAGCAGCAGATAGCCGGCCAGTTTTTTGAGCCTGACATCCTCGGGCATATCCGATAGAAATTCTCTCGCTTCCGTGAGCAGCCCGGGTCCGTCCTTAAAGACTTCCCCGTTGCACACTTCCGCCAGACTGTAATCCGGCAGCCTCAGCCAGCTGAGGGCGTTGGGCTTTCCATCCGGAAAGCCGGTCTTTTCCAGCAGAAAATCGGAAAGCCGCATAACTCCGCGCCTTCTTCCGCCCACGGGGGCGGTGAGGCTTCTTTTGTAACCGCAGAACTCGGAGGGCAGCTTCGCGTAGGCTCTTTCGAGGCGGAATTCCGTCTTCCTGTCCACCAGATCTTCGCCGGGGAGAAATATGCAAAAGGAAGGCTCGAAGTCGTGGTCTTTGGAGAGTTCGTCGTCGAAGCCGAAGCATTCCGAGCCGCTTCCCACAAGGCCGCAGGCAAGCAGGGCCTTAAGCTCGGGGAACTCGCCTTCCAGCATCGGGACGCCGAATTCCTCGTAGTATCTTCTTGAAAGTTCGAGTCCCTTCATTTCTTATCCTCAGCTTCGTCCATGTCTTTGTATATCGCTTTCACTCTTTCTTTAAGCTCTTTCGCGTACAGGAAGTATCCGTAGTACTCGAAGCTTCCTATGCACTTGTCCGCCATAAAGGCGTAGTAGCCTTCCCGCGGGAGCGCGGGGTCGTCCAGCAGGGCCTGAGCTTTGTCCAAAAGTTCGTTCACGTGCTTTTCGGCAGCTTCCGCTCCGAGCTCGGCCTCCGCTGCGTCCGCCATGTTCAGGCAGGTGACGGCCTGTTCGAGGCCCCCGTGTTCCGCCCGGCCCATTATTTCCATGGCTTTTTCAAAGCAGGCGTCGGCCTCGCGGTAGCGCCCGGTCGCGGCCAGCGCAAGGGCCATGTTGTTGTAAAGTCCGCCGAGTTTTGGACTCTCCGCGCCGAGGCGCTTTTCGTAAACCGTCCTTGCTTTTTCAAACAGGGGCAGGGCGTCCTCGGGCCTTCCGAAGGCGTCGTAAACCGTCGCAGCGTTTACGAAGGCGGTTGCCCCGCCTATATCGTCCATTATTCCGAGGCTCTCGCCGAGGGCCAGGGTAGACGCGGCGCAGTCCTGCGCCTCTTCGCCCATGCCCATTTTTCTGTAAAGCCCCATCAGCTCGTTGGACAGTGAAAAGCGGCCTCTCGGGTCTTCTAAAGCCTCGGCCTCGGCAATCCAGTATTTAAGGTGGCGCAGAGCGCCTTCAAAATCTCTTCTGTTCAGCAGGGCGTCCAGCTTGTCCGCCACCCTTTCCACGGGTATGGACTGAGCGTTCGTCGTGTTTTCCCTTACGTCGCAGGAATTGCAGCAATTGTCTTTTGCTCTCATTGCGGAACCCGGCTACCTGCAGGCCAGCGCTATGATGGCGTCGGCACATATCTTCGCATCCTCAATAAGATGGTCTATGCGCACGCGTTCGTCTACCATGTGTACGCAGGAGAGTTCTCCGGGCCTTTCGGGTCCGAAGGCCACCGCGTTGGTCAGATGCCTTGCGTAGGTGCCTCCGCCTACTGCCATGGGCTTTGCGTCGGTCTTGAAATAGTCGTTGTAGACTTTCATGAGTTCGGTGACGATTTCACTTTCGGGCGGGATATAGTAGCCTTCGCTCCAATTGTGTTCGATTTCCGTAAGGCCCGAGGCGCCGAAGCCCTCGCGGAGCTTTTGCGTAATAAGTTCTCCGTCGCCGCTTATCGGGGCGCGTATATCCACCGTCAAGCTGTGGATGCCGCTTTCATCCCAGTCGATTACGCCGCAGTTCATGGTGAGCCTTCCGGAGGCGTCCTCGGAATCTATGCCGAAGGCTTCGCCGTGCAGGTAATATCCGAGGTATTTTGCAAGTCCCGCAACTGTCTTTGCGTCTTCTTCCGAAAGGGGCAGGCGGCTCAGAAGGTCCAGAGCGCCGTAAAACGCGTTCGCCCCGAGCTCGGGCGTGGAGGCGTGGGCGGCTTTTCCCCTGACGTGCACCAGAGTGGCGCGGCCGCATCCGCAATCGCAAGGCCTTGCTGCGTAGGAAATGCCGGGATGGGCATCCATCCCGGCGATCGCTTCCTCGACTTCTACAACGGGAAGATCCACGCGTATTTCGCAATCTCCCGTTACGGCGTTGGAAACCGTACCGCCCTTTACCCTTATGCAGGATGGATATTTCTTTTCATATTTCGCGCCGTAAATCATCTTTTCCGAATTGATGAGCGGGTATTCCGCGTCCGGCGAGAAGGCAAGATCCGGAGCTTTTTCTACCTTCATATAATGCGCAAGGCAGCCCATTCCGCTTTCTTCGTCGCAGCCGAGAATAAGTCTCACTCTCCTGCGCATTGGAAGGCCGGCCGCTTTGACGGCGGCAAGCGCAAACAGAGCCGCTATTCCGGGGCCCTTGTCGTCCACGGTGCCTCTTCCCCACATATAGCCGTTGTGAATTTTTCCGCCGTAGGGCGGGTGAGTCCAGCCTTCGCCCTCGGGAACCACATCGAGGTGGGCCAGTATTCCAAGCTGCTCCTCGCCTTCGCCGTAATCGACGCAGCCGCAGTAGCCGTCGAGATTCTTTGTTTCAAATCCGAGACGTTTTGCTTCCGCGAGAACATAGTCCAGGCATTCCGCTATGCTTTCGCCGAAAGGGGCGCCGTCTCTCATGGTGGATTCGTCCCGTACCGAGGGGAAGGATATCGTCTTTTGAAGGGTCGCTAAAAGCTCTTCCCTGTGTTCGTCTATCCATTTTGCAGTCTGTTGATTCATCTTAAGCACCTGTTTACCTTTCTTCATTTAATTTCTGTAAATGCGCCGCGAGCATAAGCTGCGCCGCATTTAATTATACATTATACTTTCGAGCGCAGGAAGAGCTCTTTTTGTTTTTGTACGAGGTAAGCTGAAAACCTTCGTTTTGTATGACAAACGAAAATGAATAATTCACCACCGAAATAAAGAAATTATCGGGTAATTACAACTAAATCTTCGTTCCTGTTATAATATTTATATAACACCGTTGACATTGTGTTTTTAATTGTGTACAATAAAAAACACAAAACAAAATTCCATAAAGGAGGTTCGGTTTTGATCAGGTATGTTGGAAAACGCATACTCATGATGATCCCCGTTCTGATAGGTGTGGCCCTCATTATCTATCTCATCATGGCTATGATGCCCGGGGATCCGGCAGTGCGTATTTTGGGCAATGACGCAGGCCCGGATGCCCTTGCGGCTATGCGGGAAAGGCTCGGCCTCGATAAGCCTTTTATGAGCAGATTTCTCACCTATATGGGCAATCTCTTCATCAAGTTGGATTTCGGCAATTCATGGCGCACGAATCAGTCGGTCTGGAAAGATTTAGCCCCGCGAATCGTGGTCAGCCTGAAACTTGCCCTTATAAGCATGTGTTTTGCGATTTTGATAGGGGTGCCGTTCGGCGTTTATTCGGCGGTAAAGCAATATTCCTTCGGCGACAACCTTCTGCGGGTTTTTTCCACAATACTCGTTGCCGTGCCGACTTTCTGGTTCGCCATGCTTTTAATACTGCTATTTGCGCTTACATTGCATTGGCTTCCGTCGGGAGGAACAAGCAACTGGACGGGCTATATTCTGCCGATGATAACCTGCGGCGGGCCAACCGGTTGTTCGTTGCTGCGCATGACGCGCTCCACCATGCTCGAAGAAATAAGGCAGGACTATGTACGTACCGCCAGAGCAAAGGGAGTACCGAATCAAAAGGTAATATATAAACATGCATTGAGAAATGCGCTTTTGCCGGTCATTTCACTGATTGGCTCCGGATTCAGCTTTATTATCGGAGGCAGTGTGATCAGCGAAAGCGTTTTTTCCATTGCCGGTGTCGGTTCTTTGATTATTCTGAGCATAAACACCATAGACGTTCCGACCGTCACCGCCGGAGTAATAGTCGTAGCTTTCTTCTATGCGGTCGTCATGCTGATAGTGGATCTCACTTATGCTTTCATAGACCCTCGTATCAGGGCTAAGTATACCAGGAAGGTTTAGTCGGGGTGCGCAAAATGGATAGGGAAAAGAAAAAACTAAGATTTGACGGCGGCCTGCAAAAGGATGAAAAGCTGATTGTTAATTTGCGAAACAATCCGAACTATCAGATATGGAGAAGGCTTTGCCGCAATAAGATTTCAGTGGTCTGCATGGTCGTCCTGGTGGTGATGATACTCGCTGCCATATTTGCCGATTTCATACGCCCCAAGGAGATGGTCTATGCTCAAAATGCGATGGAGGCGTGCTTGCGTCCTTCATGGGATCATCCCTTCGGAACGGACTGCTTTGGCCGCGATTTATTCACAAGAGTGCTATACGGCTCAAGAATCTCCTTTATGGTCGGATTTACGGTCACGATAATTTCAACGGTTATAGGGTCGGTTTTGGGTGGGCTGGTGGCCTATTACGGCGGTACGTTCGAAGAAATCGTCATGCGCATTACCGATATGTTCATGGCTATACCCGAGCAACTCCTTGCGATTTGCGTTGTGGCCTCCTTCGGGGCAAATGCCGTGAGCATGATAGTCGCGTTGAGCATAGCGGTAATCCCCGTTCGTACAAGGCTTATGCGCTCCACCGTTCTGAGCATAATAGACGCCGAATACGTTGAGGCTGCCCGGGCATGCGGAATGAGCGATTTTAAGATAATAGTGACCGAGATAATGCCCAACGCCATAGGTCCCACGATAATAAACTGCACGCAAGGCCTTGCAAGCATAATACTTACGGCATCGAGTCTGAGCTATCTTGGGGTGGGAATCCAGCCGCCTACGCCCGAGTGGGGCGCCATCATTTCAGAAGCCAAGGAATTTCTCAGGCTCGCTCCGTATTACTGCATTCTTCCGGGAGTCGTAATGGTTATCATGTCGCTGTCCTTCAATCTTTTAGGTGACGGTTTGCGCGATGCCATGGATCCCAGGCTTAAAGACTAAGGAGGTTCGGCATGCCTGATAATACCGAAGAACTCTTGAAAGTTACAAATCTTAAAGTCGTATATGAAACGAGCGAAGAGACCGTTCATGCCGTCAACAACATCAGTTTCTCTCTCAAAAAGGGGGAAACCCTTGGAATGGTGGGAGAGACGGGAGCCGGCAAAACAACGACCATGCTCGCATTGATGCGTCTGCTTCCCGAAAGAACCGGAAGAATATTGGGCGGAGAAATATTGTTCGAGGGTGAAAATCTGCTCGATCTTCACGAAAACGATATGCGCTTACGCATCCGAGGGGAGCGCATGGCGATGATTTTCCAAGACCCCATGACCGCCATGAACCCGACACTCACGGTAGGCGAGCAGATAGAAGAAGCTATCCGGTATCACTCGGCCGATTTATCCAAGGAACAGGTAAAAGCGAGAGTGGATGAGGTTCTGGAGCTTGTCGGGATTCCCGCTTCGCGCAGCAACGAATACCCTCATCAGTTTTCCGGCGGCATGAAGCAGCGTGTTGTAATAGCCATGGCTCTATCCTGCGAACCCTCACTTCTCATAGCGGATGAGCCTACGACAGCCTTGGATGTCACCATTCAGGCTCAGGTGCTTGCCATGATGGGTGAGCTTCGCGACCGCCTGAACATGTCGATGATTATGATTACGCATGACCTCGGAATAGTTGCGCAGGTTTGCGACAGTGTCTGTGTGGTATATGCCGGCGAGATAATCGAGGCAGGCACTCTGGAAGACATCTTCGTAGATACAGATCATCACCCGTATACCGACGGGCTGTTCGGCGCCATTCCCAATCTGATAAAGGAAACCAGACGTCTAAGCCCCATAGACGGGCTTATGCCCGACCCGTCGAACCTGCCGGACGGATGTAAATTCCACGATAGATGCCCGAAGTGCATGGAAAAATGCAAGAGCGAAATGCCCCCGATATATGTAAACGGTACTCACAAAATACAGTGCCATCTGTATTCCGACGCAAGCAAGTACGAGGTTTCCGCCAATGAACACTGAAATGTCAAACAAGATTCTTCTTGAGGTAAAAAACTTAAAAAAGTATTTCAAGGTCGGGAAAAACGGTCTTTTGCATGCGGTGGACGACGTGAGTTTTTCCGTCCCGAAAGGGAGCACCATCGGTGTAGTCGGAGAGTCAGGCTGCGGCAAGACGACTTTGGGCAGAACCCTCCTGAAGCTCGTTGAGCCTACTTCGGGTGAGATAATTTTCGACGGGAAGCACATAGAGAAGTATAAACGCAGAGAGATGAAAGCTCTGCGTTCAAAGATGCAGATAATTTTTCAGGATCCCTACTCCAGTCTTAATCCCAGAAAGTCGGTGTATGAATCCATAGCCATCCCGCTCGAGGTCAACAAGATATGCAAGACAAAGGGCGAATTGGAAAAGAGGGTTGAAAACCTGATGGATACGGTCGGTCTGGCCAAAAGACTGCGCAATTCCTATCCGCACGAACTTGATGGCGGGAGGCGCCAGAGAATCTGCGTTGCGAGGGCACTGGCGCTCGAACCGGAGTTTATAGTATGCGACGAACCGGTTTCGGCTCTCGATGTTTCCATTCAGGCGCAAATACTCAATCTGCTGATGGATCTTCAGGATGATATGGGACTGACCTATATGTTCATCACTCACGATTTGTCCGTTGTAAAGCATATCTCCAGGCAAATCATGGTCATGTATCTCGGGCGCTGCGTGGAGATGGCTCCTTCGCGGGAACTGTTTGCCAATCCGCTTCACCCATACACAAAGGCCCTGCTTTCGGCCATTCCCGTTCCTGACATTTCGTCACGAACCAGAAAGCCTAACCTTATCAAAGGCGAAATTACGAGTCCGATCAACCCCTCCCCGGCCTGGGCGATGGCCCCGACCTCCAC
>DAONZO010000022.1:0-9681 GCA_035406945.1 Bacillota bacterium
CCGTGCTCGGAGAACCTTACAGTACAGAACATATCCGCGTCTTCGCCCAGCCTTTCGGCAATGTAGCGAAGTGTATAAGAGCTGTTCCTGTCGAATTTATTTACCACAAAACCCGCTATATTAAGGCGCAGGTCGGAGAAAAAGCCGGCCCTTTTCTCGCAGCGCCCGAGCGCGCTTTCGTCCTGACTCAGCACGATATACGCCGCGTCGCAGGCCAGCAGGGCGCCCAGAGAAAGGCCGTGCTCCGGGTCGGCACCGCTGTCGCAAAGTATGAGGTCAAGACTGCTTCCGAGGCTTTCAATCAGTCCGCGCACCATGTCCGGATGATAAGCCGAAGCGCTGCCGACTTCCTCCGCGCAGCCTATAACATGAATGTTCCCGCGCCACAGGCTCTTTTTAAGCACTTCGTCCGCATCTATCAGCTTGCGGCTTAAATACGGCTTAAGCGCCTCAAAAGACTCCCCCGTCGAAGATGAAAAATCCCTTCCGCCAAGGCCGTGGGCATGCAGGAGCAATTTCCTCATATCCGGCTCGAGCTCCGATATCCTCTCCGCCACGCACTGAGAAAGCATGGAAACCCCGCACTTGTGGTCGGCCCCGAAAAAAACGCAGACTCTGCTCATATCGCATCCTCTATCACTATGAGAAGCCTTGCAATATCGGCATCGGGGTCCGCCTGCGCTTCGGCCTGAGCTTCGGGCTGCGAATCCGCCCCTTCTTCCCCCTGCTGCGCCGGGGGATACCTTACGCTCATAACCTCGTTGTATATCTTTTCGTAATCCGAAAGCCCGCAGATTATCTCAATTCCGGCAATGACCCTTCCGCTGTCCGTTCTTTCCAACACTCTGTCGGTGGCCCCGAGCAGGTCTCTCACCTCCTGCTCCATGTCGTCCTTTACAAAGGCGACGGTGTACTTTCCCAGCTTCTTCATTCCCGGCATGACGTATATGCTTATTATGTCGCCGCCGCGCAGGGCGCTGCTTCTCGACATTATCCATTCCGATGGAATTACAAAGAGCGATTCGCCGTTGGACAAGGCGCTCTTTTCATCGAAAAAGCACTCCGCCCTCACCTGCTGCTTTGCGACCATGTCCTCTCTTGCCGTCATTCCGTAAAGCTCCGCGGCCAAAGCGGGGTCTAAGGCGCCCTGAAGCACATTCTCCTCTCTCACACGCATGGAAGAAAAGCTCTCCGGACCCACCCGGCTGCCCCTGCCTATATCCTCGGCGCAGACCAGCACGACTCGGGTCGTAAACCTGTCGCGCCCGTGGCTCTCCCAGAAAAACATCGCGGCTACGCTCAATATTATCAAGGCTATGCCCAGAATCGTTTTAATTTTCATATACGCTCCTTGTTATTTTATGGTATTTGAGTGTTATTATACCACCAAATTCCTCTTTGTCAACCATAATTTGCCATTTACTACACTTGTTTTCGTGGCAAATATGTAGTAGAATATAGTGTCAAATTATTAAGCTGTTGACAGCAAGGAGGTTAAATTAACGTGTACAAAGTAGTTAAAAGGATTGAGCTGAACCCGACGGTAACGATGCTTACAATCGAGGCCCCGTTTGTGGCGAGAAAAGCGGAACCCGGACAGTTCATAATCCTGAGAGTGGACAAGGACGGTGAGCGCATACCGCTGACCGTAGCCGACTATGACCGCGAGGCCGGCACCGTATCTGTGATTTTCCAGATAGTTGGAGCTACAACAGAAAAGCTCAACCGCGTAATGGAGGGTGAATACATAGAGGACTTCGTGGGTCCTCTCGGAACTCCGACTAAAGTCGACGGTCTTAAAAAGGTATGCATCGTGGGTGGCGGCGTAGGAAACGCCATAGCCTATCCCTTGGCAAAAAAGCTACATTCCATAGGCGTTGAGGTTCACTCCGTAATTGGTTTTAAAACAAAAGACCTGGTAATACTCGAAGACGAATTCCGGGCCGTTTCCAACAGAGTGGTTATGATGACGGACGACGGAAGCTACGGCATGAAGGGAATGGTAACGGACGCGCTTAAGATGCTGCTCGACGAAGGGGAGCAGTACGATCAGGTCATAACCATAGGCCCGACCATAATGATGAAATTCGTCTGCAAGCTGACAAAAGAGTACGGCGTAAAAACCATAGTCAGCATGAATCCCATTATGATAGACGGCACAGGAATGTGCGGCGGATGCCGCCTTACGGTAGGCGGGGAAACAAAATTCGCCTGTGTGGACGGCCCGGATTTTGACGGCCACCTTGTCGACTTCGACGAGGCCATGGGCAGAAGCGCAATGTATCAAGATTTCGAGAGAAAGGCTCACGAAGAGACCTGCAATCTCTTTAAGATGGAGGTAAAGTAGATGCCTAATATGTCACTTAAGAAGAACGAGATGCCTTCTCAGGATCCTCATATAAGAAACAGTAATTTTATGGAAGTAGCCTTGGGCTATACCGAGGAGCAGGCAAGGGACGAAGCCGAAAGATGTCTCAAATGCAAGCATAAACCCTGCTTACAGGGATGTCCCGTAGAAATAGAGATACCCGAGTTTATAGAAAAGATCGCGCAAGGCGATTACGAAGCGGCTTATCAGATCATAGCAAAAGACAGCTCGCTTCCGGCGGTCTGCGGCAGAGTATGCCCGCAGGAAACCCAGTGCGAGAAATACTGCGTAAGAGGCATTAAGGGCGAGCCCGTCGGAATAGGCAGGCTCGAGCGCTTTGTCGCCGACTGGCACCTCGCCAACGTAGACACCCCGCCGGAAAAGCCCGTTTCCAACGGACACAAGGTCGCCATTATAGGTTCCGGCCCGGCCGGCCTCACCTGCGCAGGAGACCTTGCAAAAAAGGGCTACGACGTCACCATATTCGAGGCCCTGCACACCCCCGGCGGAGTGCTCGTTTACGGAATCCCCGAATTCCGTCTCCCGAAGGCCATCGTGCAAAAGGAAGTGGACGGGCTTAAGGCGCTGGGCGTGAAGGTTGAAACAAACGTAGTCGTGGGCAAGACCCTTTCCGTAGACGAGCTGATAGACGAATTCGGTTTTGAGGCCGTCTTCATAGGCTCCGGAGCAGGTCTTCCGACCTTTATGAACATACCCGGAGAAAACTTAAAGGGCGTTTATTCCGCAAACGAGTTCCTCACCAGAATAAATCTGATGAAGGCATATGAAGACAATCCCACCACGCCTATAAAGAAAAACACCAGGGTAGCCGTCGTAGGCGGAGGAAACGTCGCCATGGACGCCGCACGCTGCGCAAAAAGACTGGGCGCGGAAGATGTCTATATAGTCTACCGCCGTTCCGACGAGGAATTGCCCGCAAGACGCGAAGAAATCGAACACGCAAAAGAAGAAGGCATCATCTTTAAGCTGCTGAACAACCCCGTTGAAATTTTGGGCGGAGAAGACCGATTTGTAAACGGCATCAGGTGCATAAAGATGGAGCTCGGAGAACCGGACGCGTCCGGACGCCGCCGCCCCATAGAAATACCCGGAAGCGAATTCGTGCTCGATGTGGACTGCGTAGTCATAGCTATCGGAACCTCTCCCAACCCGCTTATAAAGAACACCACTAAGGGCCTGGAAACCAACAAAAAGGGCTGCATCGTGGCTGTCGAAGAAACGGGTAAGACCTCCAAGGACCGCGTCTACGCGGGCGGAGACGTGGTAACCGGAGCCGCAACGGTCATACTGGCCATGGGGGCCGGAAAAGTCGCGGCCCGCAGCATAGACGAAGAACTGAGCAAATAACGCAGATGAAAGAACGCATATGGGAGCTCGATGCCCTAAGAGGCCTTTCCATACTGTGCGTTGTGGCCATTCATTTAGGCTTTGACCTTATGCTGTTCGGCCTTGTCGATTTTTCGTGGAGCCCTCTTATGCTCTTCGTGAAAGAATACGGGGGCGCGATCTTTGTAATACTCTCCGGCATATGCATAACGCTCGGAAGAGGAAATCTCAAACGCGCCTCCGTGGTGGTGATCTGCGCACTCCTGCTTACGGCGGCCACCTATGCGCTGAGCCTTATGGGACTCATAGACGACAGTCTGGTCATACGCTTCGGCGTGCTTCACCTGCTCGGCTCCTGCATGCTGCTGTATCACGTATATAAACGCCTTCCGCTTAAAGCGATGGGCTTTGCAGCGATCGTGATTATCGTTGCCGGCTATGTTTTGGAAGGCATGTATTTTCCGATAAGAGGTCTCTTCTTTTTAGGGATAGTGGATAAAAGCTTCGCATCGGGAGACTTTTTCCCGCTGCTTCCCCATCTCGGCTGGTTCATGCTCGGAAATGTACTGGGCGTCACCGTATACAAGGATAAAAAGACGCTCTTTCCGAAGGTCGACACCAAGGCTCTGCCTATAAGGCTGCTGTCGTTTTGCGGAAGGGCCTCGCTGCCGATATACCTGCTGCATCAGCCGCTCTTCTTCGGACTGATCTATCTTATTAAGGGCTGATATGTACATTAACACGGAGGGCATAGTTTTAAGACAGACAAAAACCGCAGGCGGACGCAGAATGATAAACCTTCTGACCGGCCGCTACGGGAAAATAGGAGCCGGCACATCCATAAACGAAGGCGGAAAAACTAAGGCGGCGCTTGCCCTCAGGCCTTTCAGCCACGGCCGCTACGATATTTACAAACGGGGCGAAAACTACAACATAAGCGGAGCGGAGGTGCTCCAAAGCTTTTTCTCCATAGGAGAAGATCTCGACAGGTTTATGAGCGCCTCGTACGTTCTCGAACTTACGGATCGCCTGCTCCCGGACGGACAGCCCTCCCCTGCCGTATTCAATCTGCTTTTGGATTTTCTCTCCTGTATTGAAAAAAGAAAGAGCGCTTTCGGGACGCTGCTGATAGCATACCAGCTTAAGCTTCTGGCGCTCTCCGGATGCGCGCCGGTACTCGACCGCTGCACCCGTTGCGGCTGCGACGGCCCGCTCAAACGCTTCAGCATAAGCGACGGCGGATTGCTATGCGGAAACTGCTTAAACGAAAGAGACCTTGCAGGCGGCCTCAGCTTTCCATTCAATGCGGAAAGCGCAAAGGCTCTCGGCTATATGCAGACTCACAGCCTCGCAAGTCTGGAAAAACTCGCCCTGAGCGAGACAATAGAAGGACCTGCGTCGCTCGTGATGAAGGAATATATTTCTCACCACCTCGGAATCTCCAATCTGAGGAGCGAGAAGATGGACATTTAACATGGGTTCCGGCAGAGCCGGAAGAAAGGGGTATCAAATGGATAGCATCGAAATCACTCTTGAAAAAATCGAACTTGTTAAGGACAGGACAGGCGTAAGTTACAAAGAAGCCAAGGAGGCCCTGGAAACCGCAAACGGCAACGTTGTCGATGCCATCATATATGTGGAGGAGCGCATAGACGGATCGGCCCCGAAATCGCGCACCATAGACAATATGATTGCAAAGATAAAAGAAGCCGTTAAGAAGGGCAACGTTACAAAACTGACCATTTCCAAGAACGACGAAATGCTGCTTAATCTGCCCGTCAACATCGGAATAATCGGCACCGTACTCTTCCCCTGGGCGGGACTTGCCGCGGCCATAGCGGCTCTCGGCACCAAGTGCGAGGTCAACCTCGTAAAGGATGACGGCGAGGTCGTGAGCATATCCGAAAAGGTGGACAGCGGCATTGACAGCGCAAAAACCAAGGGCGGTATAATAATGGACGAAGTTGTAGACAAAAGCGAAGACTTTTTCCATTATGCCAAGGAAAAGAGCGAGGAGTTTATAAATTACGCCAAGGACAAGCTCAACAAGGGCGACAAAAAGGCCTGCTGCGAAGAAGACGAAAAAGACGAGCACTGCTGTGAAGCCGAAGTGAGCGAGGAGCACTGCTGTGAAGAAAATTCCTGCTGCGAAGAAGAAGCACCCGAAGAGAACCGCTGCTGCGGAGACCCGCACGACGAAAGCTGCTGCGAAGAAAAGAAATAGCGTAAACTAAATATCGAGGAGTTAACTGCAATGAGTAAAGAACTGACTATGGATGTCTTGGTCGCCCTCTGCAAAAACAGAGGCTTCATCTTTCCGGGTTCCGAAATTTACGGCGGTCTTGCCAATTCGTGGGACTTCGGTCCGCTCGGCGTGGAGCTTAAAAACAATGTCAAACTGGCATGGTGGAAGCGCTTTGTGCAAGAGAGTCCGTACAATATAGGCCTGGATGCCGCCATAATAATGAACCCCGAAACCTGGGTGGCTTCGGGTCACGTAGGCGGATTTTCGGACCCCCTTATAGACTGCAAGGCCTGCAAGTCCCGCTTTAGAGCCGATAAGCTCATAGAAGAGTTCGCGGCGGCTCAGGGCCACGAAATGACCGGTCTTGACGGATGGAGCAACGAGCAGCTTGAAAAATACGTGAACGAGAACAATGTTCGCTGCCCCGACTGCGGAAAGAGCGATTTTACGAGCATCAGAAAGTTCAACCTCATGTTCAAGACATTTCAGGGAGTGACCGAAGATTCACAGTCGGAGCTTTATCTCCGTCCCGAAACCGCTCAGGGCATCTTTGTCAACTTCAAAAGCGCACAGCGCACGAGCCGCAAGAAAGTCCCCTTCGGAATCTGTCAGATAGGCAAAAGCTTCAGAAATGAGATTACACCGGGCAACTTCATCTTCAGAACCAGGGAGTTCGAGCAAATGGAGCTGGAATTCTTCTGCAAGCCCGGCACGGACTTAGAGTGGTTTGAATACTGGAGAGAATATTGCCGCAAGTTCCTGGAAGACTTAGGCATGAACATGGAAAAACTCCGCCTGCGCGATCACAGCAAGGATGAGCTTTCCTTCTATTCCAAGGCCACTACGGACTTCGAATATCTATTCCCCTTCGGTTGGGGCGAGCTCTGGGGCGTTGCCGACCGCACCGACTACGACCTCGGAAAACATCAGGAGCACTCGGGCGAGAACATGGAATACCTCGACCCGGAAACAAACGAGAGGTACATACCCTATGTGATTGAGCCCTCGGTGGGAGTTGAGCGCACCCTGCTCGCCTTCCTCTGCGACGCTTATCGCGAAGAGGATTTGAGCAGCGACGGGAAGGAAGACAGCAGAACCGTTCTGGGTCTGCACCCCTTCCTTGCTCCCTTTAAGGCGGCGGTACTGCCTCTTTCCAAGAAGCTCGCGCCCAAGGCGGAAGAAATCTACGCGACTCTTTCCAAGCACTTCAACGTGGATTACGACGAATCCGGCTCAATAGGCAAACGCTACCGCAGAGAAGATGAAATCGGTACGCCCTTCTGCATTACTGTGGACTTCGAGACCGAAAACGACGGCTGCGTAACCGTACGCGACCGCGACACCATGGAGCAGGTTCGACTGCCGATAGGAGAGCTTAAGGCTTACATAGAAAAGAGCCTCGAATTCTGATTTAATTCTGCAACAGGCGCTATAGTGCGGATGCCTGCTAAAACCAAAGAACAAGCGGGTACGGAAATGTATCCGCTTTTTATTGCATCAGCGAAGGAGTTCAAGCTCAAGAATACTCAGCTCTCTGAGCATATAGCTTGTATCCGCGTATTCCGGAACAAGGCTCGCAAGGTGGGCGGCATGCATGCCGGGGCTGTGCTTTTCGATGTATGTGAGCAATGCGCAAAGTCTTTCGGGCAGATTTCCGCTCTGCGGCTTAAGCACGAGCCTTATGTTTTCGTGGGAATCTATGAGCAGATCGTCCGGAGCAAACGAGATATGCGCTGCGGGTATAAGAAAATCTTCCGCAAGAGCAATGGCTTCGAGAATCTTTCTCAGCAGGCACAGCAAAGCCCTGTAACCGGAGAAAAGTTCCCTGCCTTTAGGCTGCAACACGCTCAAAGCGCCTTTAAGGCCCGAAAGCTCCAAAGAAAGCACATAGTCCGAGTCTGTTTCAAAAAAGCAGCCCGCAGCGAGAGCCCCGCAGCATCCGGCGCGCATTATCTCGAGCTCATAAAGGGCTATGTCTGTCTTTTTTAAGCTGTACTGCCCTTTCACAGCTAATCCCCTCCGAAGGGATCGGCACCGGGATTGTAATTCTCGGGAAGTCCGCCGCATAAGCCGCAGGCGGAATAGCCCGCCCTTACAGCGTCGCTCAGTGCCATTGCCTCAAAACTCTTCGTAACCGAGGAACAGCTCTTGCGGTGAAAGCTTGTTCCTCCTGAAAACATAAAAACCGGCGCCCCGTTCGGAAGCTCGCCGGATTTGCAAAGCTCGCAGGAAGAGCAGCTTTTCCTGAGTTCGGCGCTGAGCAAAACCTGAATATCACCTTCTCTTAGGCATGAGCAGCGCATGTTGTGATAGCGCTCCCCACTCTTGGGAAAGACATACACCGTCGTATCGTCGAAATCCTCGGCTTTTTCGGATTCCCCCACCCACGGGCGAAATGCTATGCTACGCCGCCCCTCAAGGCTTTTAATAAAAGCCGAAACGACGGGAATCTTTGTGTCAAAACCCACATGAGCCACAATTACATTGTCTATATGCCCCCCGCCGGAAAGCTCCGCTTCAACGCCGAAATTAAGGATATGCAGCATCAGGTTCGGGCGGGAATCGGAAGTCCATTCCTCTCTTAGCGCAGAGGAAAGAGAAGCCGCATACGCCGCGTATGCGGCAGCCTCGCTGACGCCGCCTTCCCGATCTCCTGCCGCATCGCACACGGCCATAGTCGTAATCGTATTTCCTGCGGCCTTGACCATGGCGTATTGCACGCCGTCTTCTATTCCGGCCTCGGCGACAAGAAATAGCAGCATTCCTACGGCGATTATGAATATGGGAAGAGTGCAGGCGGCGTCCACCATTATTGAACCTGCGGAAGCCCGTTGTTTTTTGTTTGACATAATATTATTTATAGGAAACTGAATACTCTATGCTTCCATATCTCTCTTTAAGCCCCGGAAAGCCTATCAGATGAACTTCCTTTGAAAATACCGCTTTGATGCTTACACCGTAGCAATAATCCTTAAACGCGAAAACCTCGCCTTTTTCCTGAAGGTTCATCTGGATGACGTCCATGAGGCGCAGCAGCTTTGCCTCTCCGGGAAGAAGCAGCAACAGTATTCTGAGATAGTCCTCGTAAGAGCCGAGAGAAGAACCCTCGAAAAAAGGCACGTCCTGACCGGAAAAGAGAGTCTCCACATCGGCATAAGACATTATCGAAGCCTCTATGCCCGCCAATACAAAGGCTGCCAGAGGCTGGGGTACCGGAGCAAAAGCAAGGGCCGCGGAGTTTATCGCGGCCATTTTAGCCGCGTCTTCGTATACCTTTGCAAGGTTTACCGGAAAGCGCAGCTCAAAGAGGCTCAGCTTAACGCAGGCGGAGTTTTCCTTGTCGGAAGCTCTGCCGTACAATATGTATTCCACTTCACCGTTGAGCACGGAACTCTTCTTGCCTCCGTTAAAATTTGAACACATGGACAGCGCATACTCTCCGCATATTAGAGAGTCGGAAGAAAGCTCGCTCAAGCCTCCGGAAAAAAGCAGGGACAAGGTGGGGGCTATGCCAAGGATTTTCGACGGAAGCTCGCTCAGAGCCTCTTCTCCTATAAGCTTTCCTTCGTCTCCGGAAAAATCCGGGTTGTTTGCGCTTTCAAGGCTGCCGATAAGATCGCTCCCGCTTTCCGCCGCGGCGTCTCTTTCCCCGGCCTCGTCAAGCAAAGCGTCTATGCCGCCCTGCATGGAAGAAGCAAGATTCTCATCAACCTCCGAGGAA